>DASPMH010000335.1:0-15586 GCA_035627175.1 Terriglobales bacterium
CCGAGATTCGCTACCTGCTGACCGTCCCCGGCGACGCCGAGCTCGCCGGCGATCTGCGCGTCTTGGAGCGCCTGATCGAAAAGGAGCAGCACGCCCACAAGAACCTGGGCGATGTCGCTTGGCTGCTCCAGCTCTACGACGCTGAGAAGGAAGAAGAAGAAATTGCCAGAGGCATCGAGCGCCACGACTCGCCGGAATCGATCATTCCCGATGAGCCGCAGGCCGAGGAGGCGCATTGGCTCGACTTCCTTCTCAACGACGGCGACGCCGAGCCGCCCGCGAGTGAGGGCAAGCTGCCGGCGCTGTTCTCCGACGATCGCGCCTAAGGAAGCGCTGGCGGCGGTGATGCCGTCCGGCTCCACCGACCTCGAGTGGATCGATGCAGCCGACGGCTTGCGCTTGTTTCCGCCCGACGATCTGCGGCGGCGTTATCAATATCTTCCGGCGGAGCTGCAACGCGACGACCAGCCGATCCAACTGACCACCGATCGCGATCGGGTGATGGTCGCGCTCGAGGAGGCGCGCCGCAACGAAAATAGCTGGCCGGAGTGGGAGCTACTCTGGGATCTGCACCCGGTGTCGCGTTGGCTCGCCGACCGGCTGCTGGCGGAGTTCGGCCGCCGCCTCGACGGCGGCCCATGTCAGGAAGCGCCGATTCTGCGCGTCAGTCGCGGTGTCGTCGCCGCAGAGCAGGTATTTGTGGTGCATGGTTTGTGCTCGAACTTCCTCAGCCAGCCGACCATCGTCGACTGGGTCGGCATCCGCTGCCGCGACGGAGCGATCGCCGCGGTCGAGCCGCTCGCGGAAATCGTGCGCGAAACCGGCCTCGATGACCTGCGCACCAATCCTGCGATCGAAACTAGCCCGGAGCTGTTGGCGCGGCTGTCCGCCTTGCTGCCGTTGGTAGTTCGCCGTGCTGCTGCGCACATGTCGGAGCTGCGCAACCAGCGATCCGTCGATCTCGGTGATCAACTGCGCACCAGCCAGCGCCGCCTCGCTCGCTGGCATGACCAGCGCCTGGCGGCGATCGATGCCGATCGCAACTGCCTGTCGAGCTCTCAGGGCCATCTGACCAAGGCGCAGCAGCAGCGGCTCGACCGCGATCAGCAAGAGGCCGAGCGCGTCTATCAAGAGCGTAAGCGCTGGATCGAAGAGAGCATGCGGACGGTCAAGGAACCGTACCTCCGCATCGCCGCGGTGCTGTTGCACCGGGAGGCCTGCTGATGGCTCTCGATCTCGCCGGCATCGAGAACGTCGAGTTCTACTCGGGCCATTACCTGCAAGCGGTGCTCGAAGGCGATCTGAAGCAGGTCTTCGAGCGCTGGAAGAACGACAAGGAGGAGCACGGCCGCAAACCGCCGTTCGAGCTGCTGCACGGGCTCGCCAACCGCTACTTCCAAACCGTCGCGCTCGCCGAGGATGCTCGCGACGATGCTGCGGAGCGCTGGCGCCTCGCGCGCGGCTTCCACGCCCACCTGATCGAGGCGCTCGGCTATGCGTACGAGCCTGACGTCGTGCTGCTCGACGGCGACGACGTCTGTCCGGTCTTGCTCGAGCTGCGCCGCGACGGTCTGCCGTATCTGTGGATCATCGACGCCGGCTTTGCGTTGCCCGGCGAGGACGCCTTGACCTCGCCGTTGTTGCCGGAGCAGTTGCCGGCCGCGCATGCCAAGGCGAAGCTGCCGCGCAGCAAAGAGAAGAAGGATGACAAGTACGAGAATGCCGGCTGGCGCGAGCTGCTCGACGGTCCGATCTTTCGGCTCGACCCCGCGCCGCGTTGGCTGCTCTTTCTCGGCGGACGCGAAATCCAGTTGATCGAGCGGAGCAAGTGGCCGCAGGGGCGCTACTTGCGTTTCGATCTGACGGAGCTCTTCAGCCGCCGTCAGCCGAGCGCGCTGCGGGCGATGGCGGCGCTGTTGCACCGCGATGTCCTCGCTCCCGGCGATCGCCAATGCCTGCACGACAGCCTCGACGAGAGCTCACACAAGCATGCTTTTGCGGTGTCGAGCGATCTCAAGCACGGCCTGCGCCGCGCCGTCGAGCTGCTCGCCAACGAGGCGGTCTGGTATCGCCGCGAGGTCCAGAAGCTCGGCGTCTTCAATCAGGAGGAGCTGGCGGACAAGCTGACTAGCGAATCGCTAACTTGGTTGTATCGCCTGCTGTTTCTCTTCTACGTCGAATCGCGCGGCGCCGAGCTCGGCGTCGTGCCGATGAGCGCCGACGCCTACCGCCAGGGTTACAGCTTGGAAGGATTGCGCGACCTCGAGCAGGTGCCGTTGACCAGCGAGCGAGCGCGCAACGGTTACTTCCTCCACGACAGCCTGCGGACACTGTTCGCCATCATCGACCGTGGCTTCCCCGAAGCCGGTGAACAGACGCCGCTACTGCCGAGCGACAGCTATCACCACGACACCTTCACGGTAACCGCGCTGCACAGCCCATTGTTCGACGACGAGCGGCTGGAGATCTTGCGCAATGTCCGCTTTCGCAACTGCGTGTTGCAGGAAGTGCTGCAACTGCTGTCGCTGTCGGCGGAGAAGAAGGGCAAGCAGCGCGGCCGCATCTCCTACGCCCAGCTCGGCATCAACCAACTCGGTGCGGTGTACGAGGGCATCCTGTCGTACAGCGGCTTCTTCGCGGTCGAGGACCTCTACGAAGTCGCCTCGGAAGACGAGTGCAAGAAGCTCTCGGGCAAGTCGGCCGCCGAGCGCGAGGCGCTGAAGACCTACTTCGTTCCGGCGAGTCGCATCGGCGATTACAAGGAAAGCGAGATCGTCCGCGACGAGCGCGACAAGAAGGTAGTGCACCCGCGCGGCGCCTTCATCTTCCGCCTCGCGGGCCGCAACCGAGAAAAGTCCGCCAGCTACTACACCCCGGAAGTCCTAACCCGCTGCCTGGTGAAGTACGCCCTCAAAGAGCTTCTAGGTGAATCCTCCGATCCCCTCTCCCGCAAATCGGCGGGAGAGGGCGAGGGAGAGGGTTCAATTCCTAAATCCGCCGCCCAAATCCTAGACCTCACCATCTGCGAGCCCGCCATGGGCTCGAGCGCCTTCCTGATCGAAGCGATCGATCAGCTCGCCGACGCCTACCTCGAGCGGCGCCAGCAGGAGGTCGGCAAGATCATCGCCGCCGAGGACTACCAGCGCGAGAAGCGGCGGGTGAAGGCGCGGCTGGCGACCAACAATTGTTACGGCGTCGACCTCAACCCGACCGCGGTCGAGCTGGCCAAGGTGTCGCTGTGGCTGGCGACGCTGCACGAGGACGGCAAGTGCCCGTGGTTCGGCCTGCGGCTCGCAGTCGGCAACAGCCTGGTCGGCGCCCGGCGCGAGGTGTTCGAGACCGAGCACGTGCTGCGCAAAGGCAGCGACGACAATCTTAATTGGCTCGAGCGGGTGCCGGTGGCGGTGCCGCTGTGGCATGGCGCCGGCGCGCCGGCGGTCGATGCGCACTGGGATCCGCCAGCGCGTCCGAAAGGGACGATCTATCATTTTCTGCTGCCGGCGCGCGGCATGGCGGCATTCGACAGCGACGCGGTCGTTAAGGAGCTGGCGCCGGAGCAGGCGAAACACATCAGCGAATGGCGCAAGCGGTTCTGCGCACCATTCGACCGCACCGACGCGACACGGTTGGAGAAGCTATCCGATGCGGTAGATCGCCTGTTCGGCGAGGTGGTGCGTGAGCGCGCGCTGGCGGCGAACGAAAGCAGCGACCGGATCGCGGTGTGGGAGGAGCCTGGGCGCAGTCGCAAGGGCAATCTGCTGGTACGCGATCAGGAAGCGGTGGCGCGGGCGCTGGAGGACCGCAGCTCGGCGTACCGGCGGTTGAAGCTGGTGATGGACTCCTGGTGTGCGCTGTGGTTCTGGCCGATCGAGCAGGCGAGGCTGCTGCCGGAGCGCGGTGCCTGGCTGGCGATGCTCGAGCTGCTGCTGCTCGGGCAGGTGACGCATAAGGAACGCTGGGAGCAGCAGGACCTGTTCGGCCTAGGTCCGCGTCAGGGCGAGCTCGAGCTGCCGAAGCGGGTCGCGGGGGTCGAGACTCCAACGGACGCCGGCGGTGACCGGCTGGAGGCGTTGCGCGCCCTGTCGGAGAAATTCCGCCGCCGGCGGCTACGCTACAGTGAGGAGTGCGGGCTCGCCGACGTCGAAGCGATCCTCGCCGCCGACCCAACCCTGCAGGTGGCGCAACAGGTCGCCGACCGTCTCCGGTTTCACCACTGGCACCTACGTTTCGCAGAGGTATTCGCCGAACGCGGCGGTTTCAATCTGATTCTGGGCAACCCTCCGTGGGTGAAGCTGCAGTGGCAGGAGGGATCGGTTCTTTCCGACTTCGTGCCATACATCGCAATTCGCGACATGTCCGCTCACGATGTCGCCACGAAGCGGTTCGACGTCCTTCGTGATGTCGGAACGCGTGCGGTCCTACCTTGAGGATCTCGTCTCGATGACGGGCGGCCAAGCTTTCGCGAGTGACATTCAAAATTACCTACCCCTGGCGGGTGTGCAGTCGAAACTCTACAAGCTGTTCCTGGTGCGAAGCGTTGGTTTGCTGTTGGGTTGCGGCATTCTAGGTCTGATCCATCAAAAAGGTGCTTACGACGATCCCAGGGCGCAAGCGCTACGCAAATTTCTCTTGTCGCGTCTGCGATTGCTGCTTCACTTCAGTAACAAGCGCCTCCTATTCCCTGACGTGAAAGACGAAAAGCATTTCGAGGTGTCGATAGCGTCAGGTGCTCCCAGGTGGGCACCCGACTTCGACCTTGTTTGTAATCTGTTTCATCCAAGTACTCTCGATGCATGTTACCGGCATGACGGGCGAGGTGAGGTTCCTCCAATCAAGGATGACCAGGACGATTGGATCCTGACCGGACATCGCAGCCGGATCGTGGCTGTGGACGAAAAGCGCCTCGGTCTGTTCGCGCACCTGTACGACGAAGCCGGGACACCACCGGCCGCAGCGCGTGTCCCGGTAGTCCATTCGGAGCAGATCGTCCGAGTGCTCGAGAAGTTCGCCGCTCAGCCGCGCAAGCTCGCGGACCTCGAGGGCGAGTGCTTCGCTACCGAGATGTGGCACGAGACGAATTCACAGAAGGACGGCACGATCCGGCGCGAGACGCGTCAGCCGGCCGACGCTTCCGAGTGGATCCTGCAAGGCCCGCACTTCCACGTCGGCACACCGTTCAACAAGACGCCGAACCCGGGCTGCAGGCATAACCAAGACTACACCGCGATCGACCTGACGGCGATCCCGGCGGACTACCTGCCGCGCACCAACTACGTCCCCGCCTGCGACCCCGACGAGTACCGCCGCCGCACCCCAAAGTGGAAGGGCAAGCCGGTGACGGAGTATTACCGATACGCGAACCGGCGTGGTATATCCCCGACAGGTGAGCGATCTTTGATCCCGACGATTATTCCGCCCGGTGCAGCTCACGTTGACGGCGTATTTTCATTCACTGCAGATCTGGAACTTGTGGTGCGCTTCGCGGCGCTCGCAATGAGCCTGCCGATAGACTTTTTTGTGAAGACTACCGGCAAGGGGGATTGTCGGGGTGACTTGCTGAAGCAGTTACCTGTGCTCGACTCCGTCTCCAGCGCGCTGATTGCCCGTTGCTTACAGCTCGTTTGTACGACCAGCCTCTATACCGGCCTTTGGGAGCGTATCGAACCAAGGGACTTCGCGGTTGATCCGGTTTCAAGAGATCGACGATTGCGAGCCTGGCATGGCTTGAACGAATCTTGGTTGCCAGGTCTGGTGTTGCGGTCTGATCTTGAGCGGCGGCACGCCCTGGCGGAAATCGACGTTCTCGTCTCGTTGGCGCTGGGGCTTACCCTTGAGGAGCTGCTCAGCATATACCGCGTTCAATTTCCCGTGCTGCAGCAGTACGAGCGCGAGAATCTCTACGACCAGCAGGGTCGAATCGTGCCCACGGCGAACACTGCCAGCGGCAACCCGGCGGTGTCGCTCGTCAAGCTGGGGGAGGCGCTGCGCGAGCAGACAGGCTTCGACATCCACGAAACCTACTACCCTGACAGTCCGGCGCTCGCCGAGCTTCGGCCGAAACGGATTCGCCTTTCAAAGCGCGACGCCGAGGTGCTCGGCCTTGCTGAGCACTGCACCATGGCCGACCTGCTCGCCGAGACCGACGTGCGCTGGTCCGACGCCGACCACCCGGAGGGCCGCCCGGTCCGCCTGGTAGGCCTGCGCTACACCGACCCCGGCCTCTATCCGCTGAGGGAGCGCGTCTACCCGACACCGTGGACCCGCTGCGATCGCGAGGCGGACTACCGCCAGGCGTGGGCCGAATTCGAGCGTCGGCTGGTCAGCGATGCGCCATGACTGGAGTTCGCTAGCTGCACGGAAACAGAGACGTGTGACAACCGTAATCGAGAGAAGTAGCCCAGCATGCGCGACGCTCTGTACGCACGATTGTATTAATTGGCGACCTATGGTCGCGGCGATTCGGTCTCGCCTTTCTCACGAGGCGTTCTTTGCCGACTGTTATGCGTTATCGAAGGAGTAGGCTATGATGGCCCCTTCGCTAACTGATTGGGGGAGGGAACGTGCGATACCGAATCCGTGGCTTTGAAGTGCGTTCGGAGAATGCTGCGAAGTCGCATCACCAGATCTCTCACGGGCTTGCCACCTGGCTGTCGCGCAATGTTCGGGGCGGGGCAGTGCTTGACTACGGATGCGGTAGACTCCGATATGTCCAGTATCTTGCACGGCGCGCCGAAGTCGTGGGACTTGTCGACTCGGACGTTCAGTTCGATCGACCATTCTCGGTGGGCCGGAGGTTAACTACCGTCCGGCTGGAAGCTAAGAGGCGGTGGCCGTTCTGTCGAGTGTATTCGATCCAAGACTTCCTGGTACGGGGGCCGACAGAACGTTATGACTTCATTCTCTGCGCGAATGTGCTTTCTGCGATCCCTTCTCGCCGTGTGCGGAGTGACTCCCTTCGAGCGATCCATCGCAGCTTGGTGCCTGGGGGGCAAGTGCTCGTTGTGAACCAACACACGAATTCTTACTTCACAAACATCCGCAAGCGTCCAGGGGCGATCAGATTGTTGGACGGGTGGCTTCTGCCGAGTGGGGGGGAGAGCCAGCTATTTCGGCATTTTGAGAAGGAAGAGGGTTGAGAAGCTGCTCTCGGCCCATGGATTTCGAATCGCCGACGCCTGGCTCGAGGGCCAATCCAATTATGTCCTTGGGGGCATCTAGGGATAAGCGTAAGCGATGAAGCTCATCGGACAGCCCGAAACGTATTCGGATATTCTTGAACGGGTATTCGTAACAACCCTCCTGGCCGGCTTCGTCTGTACCGCCGTCTTGGGGGCATTCTCTCCCCAAGTTGCGGCATTTCTGAATTCGATCGATACGGAAGCTGAGCTAGGGCTAATCAAGAATCTTAAAGTTCTGTATGTTGCCGTTCCGCTCCTTGTCGCGATGTCGTCGCGGTTGATAAAACTTCACGACCGGGTGTCGGACATCCTTCGCCTCCGATACACGATTGATACGCGCTGGATTTTGATACCGCTTGCGGAGGGAGTGGGCGTCAACCCCGATCCGGCGCAGCGCGACGCTATCAGGGAGAACCGCCGGAATCTCATGTACTCGGTATTCTATCCTTATGTGAGCCTTCCGGACTCCGTGATTGATCGACAACGTGTGAGGAGCGCGCTCGACAATCTTGGGTGGCTGTGGGTGTTCATCGAGGCCAGCGTTGTTTGCATTCTGTCCACGCTCATTGCTTACTACATAGGGGCTCATGGTGCCGTAGAGGTGATCGCCCTCTTGAGTGTCCTTGCGACCGTTGGCGGTGTTGGCTTCTGGCTTGCCTGCATGAGAACAACGACCGCTGAGGTTGACGCCATCCTGATTGACAATGGACGTCGCGGAGAGATTCGAGGGCATTTTGAATGCTTATGGAATCCTACTGTCTCCATGTCGGGGTCGAGTACCCGCAAGCAGAGCGCCGGAAGTCAACCGACTCATGATGTGTTCATTTCTCATGCGTCTGAGGACAAGGACGCTATCGCACGACCGCTCTATGATGCGCTCACGGCCAAAGGTGTATCCGTGTGGTTTGATGAAGTCACCCTCGAGCTCGGAGACAGTTTGCGACGCAAGATCGACGAAGGGCTAGCTCATTGTCGGTATGGCATCGTAGTTCTGAGCCCTACGTTCCTCGCGAAGGAGTGGCCACAGCGTGAACTTGATGGACTCGTTGCTCGGGAAACAGATTCGGGAGAGAAGGCAATTCTACCGATCTGGCACAACCTCGATCGGTCGACATTGCTTCTTTATTCCGCACCTCTGGCGGATCGACTCGCCGCCCGATCTACGGAGGGTGTACCCTCTATCGTTCAGAAAATTCTCAAAGTTATAAAAAGACCCTATGAATCGTGAACGCCGCATTTGCGTATTCACTCGGGGCGGTGGACATCCACCCTTGCCCTGGAGCTCAACTGAAACGGTGAGTTCTTTGCGGATAAGGCGCAGGATATTTTCCCTTCGGTCGTCGCCTGCCAGGTCGGGGATACGATCCTCGATTAGCTCGGCAGCACCGACGAGGAGGTGTCACGGCCCCTGGTCAAATTCCTCGACGGACGCGAGAGATCTGTTTGCCTGCGTCTGGAGGATCACCCCGGGATCAAAGTGATCATCCTCTACCCGCTGAACTCCCTTGCCGCCGATCAGCGTGGACGACTGGTGCCGACTGCCAACACCGCCAAGAATGCGGCGATGTCGGTGGTCAAGCTGGCCGAGTCGCTGCGCGAGCAGGTCGGGTTCGCCATTCACCAGACCTACTACCCCGATCGCGCCGAGCTGGCCGAGCTGCGGCCGAAGCGGATCCGGCTCTCGAAGCGCGATGCCGAGGTGCTCGGCGTCGCCGAGCACTGCACCATGGCCGACCTGCTCGCCGAGACCGACGTGCGCTGGTCTGACGCCGACCACCCCGAGGGCCGCCCGGTCCGCCTGGTTGGCGTGCGCTACACCGACCCCGGCCTCTATCCGCTGATGGAGCGCGTCTACCCAACCCCATGGACCCGCTGCGACCGCGAAGCCGATTACCGCCAAGCCTGGGGAGAATTCGAGCGGCGACTCGGGACCTAGACGCAGATCAGGCATCGATCAAGCCTCCGATCCAGAGATGCTGGCAGGGCAGCGCAGCGGGGCTGGGCGGCGCAGATGGTACACTCAATATGTTCACGAACGCTTAAGTAAAAGAATCCTAGCAGCTTCCAGCAGCCGCTCGGGGGACTGCGTGACGCGTAGGATTTCTCCTAGGATAGCGGTGAAAGTATGCGGCCCGTAAATCTGCACGATTTCTATTTATTTGGCGCGATAGCGCGCCCGATGCTGACGCTCAGTGACCAAGTTCCGTTAAGGTCTATTATGGCGTCAATCGGGGAGGCGGTGTCGGTCCTAGGGCTTATCCGCCAAGAGCACCTTGGCCCGCTTCCAATTTCAGATGCGCACTTAGTCGCGGTAGGCAAGTTGCTGGTCGATGTTATCCAAACACCGATCGAAGAATGGGAGCAGCCTATCCCTGCGGCCACTCGCGACGCAATTACGGCCGCGATGCGGAACTACGAAGCCGCCTTGCATGCGGAGTTGCTTGCGAAGCCGTGTTTCATGGCTGTCGATGTCGGTCTATATTCCGTAAAGCAAATGGCGGCCGCCGCCGATGCAGCGATCCCAGGAAGCCTGCGCGGCTATCTCTCGCCCGACGCGATTGTGGATCTCCAAGAGGCCGGAAGGTGCATTGTGTACGATGTTCCTACCGCGGCAAGTTTCCATATTCATCGTGCTACAGAGAGCGTGATAATCCTGTACCACCAAGTTGTGACCGGAAAGCCACCCGCCAAAAAGAATTGGCGGGCATATATTGACGGGATGTGGAGTGCGCCTAACCCACCGCGCAAGATTCTTGGACTGCTGGACCATATTCGCGATCTTCATCGCAATCCTACGACTCATTCGGGATCATTTGTCACGATCGAAGAGGCGATTGAGGTTTTTTCTCTCAGCACGAGCGCTATCCAGGCCATGTTGCGGGACGTGTTGACCAGGTGGCCTTAAAACCCCCTCGACGCGTTGGGCATAATCGCGTGATGGTCGACCTGGTACCCAATAGCGACGCGCTGGTCCGCCGCCGCCAATTCGAGGGGCCCCCTGGTCGCCTGCGCTACCCCGATTCCGAGCGTTTATCCGCTGATGGAGCGCATCTACCCAACCCGATGGATCCACCGCGACCGCGAAAGCCGACTACCGACAAGCCCGGGCGGACTTCGCCGCTGGCTGAGTCTCGAGGTGCGAAATCGAAGTTCTCGCGAGACTCGGTGAGCACGCGAAAGAGATCGTCGGCGAGAAGTAATTGTAGTGTAGCACGCTGAGGAGGGGACTTGATGCGATCGGTCGATGCTAAGCGCCCGCATGCATCCGCGGCGCAGTACTATCGGGCATTCACGAAACTTGCTGGCAAC
This sequence comes from Terriglobales bacterium, assembly GCA_035627175.1. GTDB lineage: Bacteria > Desulfobacterota > Binatia > HRBIN30 > HRBIN30 > DASPMH01. The sequence continues at coordinate 10,488 of DASPMH010000335.1, forward strand.
ATGTCACCGCGCCAGAGCCAGATGCTTGGGGTTCACCTGAGCGCGAAAGAACAGAAGATGACGATGGGTGAGCTGGCACGTGCCGTCAACTTGCGGAGTTACGGCGCCGCCAATCTCGCCTATGGCCGCCTCGGCCACATGCTCGGCGAGGTCCTGCGCGTGAAACCGCACGACATGTACTACGGCGAAAACGTATGGATCGACATCCTTGCATATCAGCGGCACGAGCGGACCGGAGAGCATGTCGAGTGGACGCTGCGGCCCGAGGTGGTGGCGGCGCTGCGTCGAATCGACCTCGCCGCCCGACCGCGCTGTTTCCTGATCTTGTGGCGTTGGCCGGAAGCCGAGGCGTGGGAAGGCGACGAGCCTGACGCGACCATCGGAACCCACGCCAAGGGGGTGCGCACCGGTGATCGACTCTACATCTGCTCTACCCATGGGGGCGAGATCTATTTGCTTGGAGTCCTGGTCGTAGAGAAGCCGGCGGAGAAAGCGAGCGCGGAAGAACGTCGCCTGCATGGGGAACGCGCATACCGCGCCGATGGCAGGAGCGCTCACGGTTGCTTCGTACTCGAGCCGCTGCGTCACCTGAAGTGGCAGCTCCGCTTCGAGCTGACCACGTCGGAACGCCTCAAAAGGAACAGCGATCTTGTCTGGCAGATCCGTGCACGCCGACGACTGACACCCGCATCCGCCGAGATGCTCGACATGCTCTTGGCAGAGCGGCGGAAGCAGGAACCGATCATTCGACGCCTGCTTGGGATCGAAGGTAAGCGCATGGAGCGGGTGCTTTCGGTTCGCGAGCGCGATCCGCAGGTGCGACGACAGGCTCTGCTGAGGCTTGGCTATGAGTGCACAGTCTGCGGGGTGTCTCTCGTCGAGCGGTATGGGGATTTCGCTCGGGATTGCGTCGAGGTTCACCACCTCAACCCGCTGGCACACAACAGGCGACGGCGTGCGACCACTATCGACGATGTGATCGTCGTCTGTCCGACCTGTCACCGTGTCCCGCACCGCACGGAAAACCCGGCCGCGTGGCGCTGGCTGCGCCGGCAGATTGAGCCGACAGCATGAGGAAGCGACGGTCGCGGCGGGTGGGTGACCGGCGGTGTAAAGCCGTGAATGGATACGAACAAGGACGTGATGATGGCGGCGCGTAGAGAGCGAAAGAAGAATTCTCTCAATTACGAAGGAAGCGAGAAGCACAAGCACCCGTGGCAGCGTGGGCGTCGAGGTTCACTGTGCCCTACCGAGCTGGGGAAGATCGCGCAACGCTTGCTCGATTCGAGCGTCCCCGATGGTAAGCAGCGGTTTGCCGTGCATGAGGGGCAAGCCTACCGTGCGCTGGCACACGGACCGAATCGCTGGCATGGTCACCCGGTCGGGTGGAAAGAAGTGCCGGAACAAGTGCGCAGACGATGGCTGAAAGATGGAAAGGTGTCCCGCGCCGAGATTCGGCTTCATTGGGATGCGTGAGTATCGATGACCATCCTTCCATCTCTGATTGGTGCGGGGGATCCCCAGCGATTTCGCCTTGAGATTTCTTTTCAGGAGGACCCGCATGGCGGCGAAGGCGCTTCGATCGAGGAGAGCCTGTCGTGGGGGACCTTTCAGCTTTGGGCCGAGGGGCGCAATCTGTGCGACCATGTGGAAGCCGGCGAACCGATCAAGTCCGTTTCCTGGTACCTGCTTCCGCTGCTCGAGTGGCTTGCGGAAAACTGGGACGCCCTGCTCCACGAAGAGCGTCTACCCAACCGCAATGCGGACGCACTTGCGTGGCAAGCGCTGCGGCAGACTGCTTTCGTGCCCGCAGCCCTCGAAGGTGACGAACGGCGGGAGACGGAGTGGGAACGACAATGGTCTGGCTGGTGGCACAGGCATGCATTGCAATCCTGTCGTCAGGGCGGTCTTTTTCCCGATCTGATCCTCCGGCGGTGGCGTGATGAGATCGAGATCTCTTGGGGATCCAGCGCGATTGCCGGGGCGCCGGAGCACTTCTATTTCACCGCGCCCAGTGGCGCCGCTCGGCTCGATCCGCAGGCCGTGGCGGAAAGCCTCTATGCGGTTCTGGACGGAGCGAGTGCGTACCTGTCGGCGCGTCACCCCACCTCGGCCCGCTGCCGCAACCTGCGCAGGCGAGTCGATAGCATATGCAGCGCCGCACGCGAGGATGTGCGCCTCAGTTGGCTGGCCGGACTGACGGCTGATCTGCGAAAGCTCAAACGGTCCTGGCAGCGATTCGTGGAGCAGGCGAGAAACGATCAGGCCGTGTTCGAAAGGCTATTCGAAGTAGGGTCCTCACCGCTGGTGATACATGGTTCGTGCGAGGCGGCACTGATGTTCGGATCTTTCTCGCCTACGATCACGGCAACCGATGCGCTGACGATTGCACGGTGGATGGCGAAGCTCACAGACCGCGGCGGTGATTTGCCGAAGCTAAAGCGCCTCAGCCGCAACGCGCCGCTCCTTCCAGATGATCCGCCGTGGCAACAGGGGTACGCACTCGCCGATGAGCTTCGCAAAGTTGATCTGCTCCCGGCAAAGGCCACGAACCCCACGGATGTCGCCGCCTTGTGCCAGGCAGTCGGTATTCAAATCGAGGACGACGAGCTGGCAGACGGCGGACTGCGCGGAGTTTCCGTGGCAGGACCACGTCATCGTTCCGGCATCCTGGTGAACCGCGCCCATGAGGCGAATCGCTATCCCTCGGGCAGGCGGTTCACGATTGCTCACGAGCTCTGTCACATCCTATATGACCGGACGCGATCGCAGCGACTCGCGATTGCGAGCGGCCCCTGGGCGCCCCGCGATCTCGAGCGCCGCGCCAACGCCTTCGCGGCGATGCTTCTGATGCCAACTCCAATGGTCGCGGACGCAGTGCGGGAAGTCGGAGCCGTCGGCGGGCTCGATGAGGTGGTGAAGATAGCCAAACGTCTGGACACCAGCGTCGAAGCGACCCTGAGCCATCTGCAGAATCTCGGATTCATCGATGAGGAGGTAGGTCAGCGATGTCGGGTGGCGATGAGCGAAATTGTCAGTGAGCGCGCCAGGGGAGACGGCTATTCGGCGGGACTTCACAACCAGGAGGCCTGATACCAGCGCGTTACCGGCGCAATGCGCTGCTGGTCTCTCCATGTGCTCCGACGCTCAACCACCGGGTCCCGTCGCTGCTGATGACGAAGGCCGCGTGGCAGCCGAGATCGGGCTGGCAGCCGCCTGGTAGCGCTGCCTCAACTTCAGCCCCGTGCTCAGGAATCGGGACTGTCAGCGCCATACGGAAGCGTGCTACGGACTTTGCCACCGATCTGGAGGGAGATGGATGCGTCACCTGCAGCACACGATAAAGGCCGTCATTCACCCGGGTGAACAGGGCGGCTTCGTTGGTGAGTGTGTCGAGATCGCTGTCGTCAGCCAGGGACTCACGATCGACGAGACGATCGAGAATTTGCGCGAAGCGGTCGCGCTCCATCTCGAGGGCGAGCATGCCGCGGAGTTCGGGCTTGTCGATCGACCGAGTCTGATCGTCACCCTCGAGGTCGCACCTTCCTATGCCGACCGCCGTTTACGGCCGTGTCCAGGTGTTCAATCTGTCTGAGTTTTCTGCCGCTGGCCGGTGTTTATGCGAAAGTTAGAAAAGTTTGCCTGTAGTTATAATTCGCCTAAGGTCCGCATATTTCGCGGGTATGGATCGATTCGCAATCCATTGTCGCCGGGTGCGACTCGATCGCCTGACTCCCGCTGAGCGCCGCTACCTGCGCGCAATGGCAGAGCTGGGATCGGGGCCCCATCGCTCGGGGGACATCGCCACCATGCTTCAGCGGAAGGTCACAGCGCTGGCGCCGGTGCGCAATCAAGTGATTGCAAAGGGAATGATTTGGAGCCCGGCGCACAGCGACACAGCCTTCACCGTTCCGCTGTTCGATCAGTTCATGAAGCGGATGATGCCGGAGAATTCATGGCGCAGCTGAAGGCGGCGTCCGCGCGAGGTACGTAAGAAGCTCAAGCGACAGTCGAGCGCCGGCCGCGAAGCTGCTAGAAGCGCGCCCCGCAGAGAGACCGCGGTAGTCGCACTGCGTAACGACAGGTGACTGGTTGTCGGCGACGCCTAGATGCGTGCTAGGAATGAGCCACGAATCCGGGGGAGGTCGATGCGTCTTCTGCCAATCTCGCTTGTGACCGGTAGCCTGGGCGAACCGGCCTACCGGCGTCGCCCGCCAGCGGAGTCGATCTAGATCTCGCCCATGATTCCCTCCGTCGTCGCGCGCCAGGTCAGGGATACGATCCTCGACTACCTCGGCACCACCTTCGATCTCGCTGACGAGGAGTTCTCGCGTTCGCTGTTCGCGTTTCTCGATGGTCCTGAAGGGCTGTTCAAGGGGCCGTACATCGATGTGCGGCTGCCTTTCCGCAAGGCTCACGCCGACGAACGGGTGCCGCTCGATGTGCGGCCTTCGTTCACACCGTACAAGCATCAGCTCAAGGCGTTCCGGCGGTTGTATTCGAGAGATGGCCACCAGCCGCAGCACACGCTGGTCACCACCGGCACCGGCTCGGGCAAAACTGAATGCTTCCTCTTCCCGATTGTCGACCACTGTCTGCGTCTGCACCAGCAGCCCGGGATCAAGGCGATCATCCTCTATCCGATGAACGCCCTCGCCGCCGACCAGGCGCGGCGACTGGCGAAAATGCTGTGGGACGATTCGCGCCTGCGAGGCGTCGTCAGCGCCGGCCTTTACGTCGGCGGCAACGGCAGTTACGGCGCCGCCGACGCCGAACACCTGATCGACCAGCGCGACGTGCTGCGCAAGTCACCGCCGGACATCCTGCTGACCAACTACAAGATGCTCGACTTCCTCCTGCTGCGGCCGGAGGACAATCCGCTGTGGAAGCACAACGTCGCCGGCACTCTCCGCTATCTCGTGCTCGACGAGCTCCACACCTACGACGGGGCCCAGGGCAGTGACGTCGCCTGCCTCATCCGCCGCCTCAAGAACCGGCTCGCGATCGCACCGGGCGACCTCTGCTGCGTTGGCACCTCGGCAACCCTCGGCGGCGACACCCGCGGCGAGAGCCTGCGCAAGCTGACCGAGTTCGCCGGT
>DASPMH010000336.1:0-3647 GCA_035627175.1 Terriglobales bacterium
CCTGGAACAAGGAAGGGCAGCTGCTGCCGGGCTTTCCAGTCTCGACCCGGAAGGAATATTCGAACGCCCGCCGCTCCGAGCGCGATCTCGGCACCGACGCAGGCCGCAATCCCGACCGCACCAATCGTCACGATCGCCACAATCGACTCGGGCGCGGCTTCGGCGGCGGTCCGACGCTCGGCAATCTCGACAGCTCAGCGGATGGATCGCTAGAGATCGTCGTCGGCGCCCTCGATCGTCACATCTATGCTTGGACTTATACCGGAGAAGCGGTTCCGGGCTGGCCGCTACTGGTCAAGGATCCCGCCAAGGTGGAGAGCATCGACCCGATCACCAACGAAGTGACGCTCAAGCCCAATGCCGGCGCACTCGCCGGCAGCAAGATCATCCGTTCGGTCTCGCTCGGCGACACCAACGGCGACGGCGAGCTCGACGTGATCGCGGTCGTCAACGAGCAGTACGACGAGCGACCCAACGCCACCTTCGACAATGTCACTCTCAACTTCTTGATCGCCGGTGGCTTGCTCGATCCGGGCAATACCCGCGTCTACGCCATCTACAACGACGGCGCTCGCCACGGCGACAGCGGCGTCGACAGCGGCTGGAACCCCGCCGCCTTCCAACCGGGCTGGCCGGTCAAGACCGCCCTGCTGACCACCGAAATCCTTCCCGTCGTCGGCAGCGGCAGCAACGGCGCCGCGGCGCTCGCCGACGTCGACGACGACGGCATACCCGAGATCGTCACCTTCTCGGTGATCGGTCCGGTCTACGTGCTCAACGGCGACGGCAGCTCGGTGCTCGGCAACGACGCGCGGCGGCAGCCGATCGTGCTGGCGCAGGAGCCTTTCGGGCCGGGCAGCAACAGCAACGACAATCCGACCTTCGGTTGCTTCGGCGGTCCGGCGGTGGCCGAGCTCAACGGTCCGGGTACCGGCTACAACGTCATCGCCCCGACCATCGGCTTCGGCAAGTCGATCGACACCGCCCTGCCGGCACAACAGCAACCGGCGGACAATCTCTTGACGGCCTGGTCTCTCGACCGCTCGATCCTGCCGGCGTTCCCGCGTCAGATGAACGACCTGCAGTTCTTTGTCGTGCCGGTGATCGCCGACATCAGCGGCGACCAGCTGCCTGAGATTCTGCAAGGCAGCGGCGTCCGCGATCTCCACGGCGTCGATGTCGACGGCATCGAGCCGGAAGGTTGGCCGAAATTCACCGCCGGCTGGACGGTCGCCCCGCCCGCGGTAGTCGACCTCGACGGTGACGGCGCGATGGAAGTGGCCCATGTCACCCGCGAGGGTTGGCTGTTCGTCTGGCATACCAAGGGCGAAGAGTGTGGCTTCCAGCCATGGCGCCATGCCCGCCACGACAAGTGGGGAACGAGCAACGCCGAGACCGATGCCGAGCCGCCGGCAACCATCCAAAGCTTCCAGCTGATCGACGTGGCGGCGGGAACAGCGACACTGCGCGTCGCTCGGCTTCCCGGTGACGACCGGTACTGTGGCGAGCCAGCCGAGCTCGAGGTGCGCTTTGCCGAGAGTGCCGTTCTCGACGAAGCCGCCTTCGCCGCCGCAACCCCGGTCGCCGCGGTACAGGTGACGGCGGCAGAGGACGGCAGCGGGACGATTCGGCTGCGCGACAACCGCCTGCTCGACCGCGATCTGCGCTTTGCCGCGATTGCCGTCGACGATCAGGGCAATCGCTCTTTGCTGACCGACCTCGGCTCGATCACCTTCCCCGACGGGCCCTTGCCGGTCAGCTGCGCCGGCGACTGCGACGCCGGCGGTTCGGTCACTGTCGACGAAGTGATCCGCGGCGTCTCGATCGCTCTCGGCACTGAGGCTCTCGACCAGTGTCCGGCTTTCGATCAAGGCGCCGACGGTGCGGTGACCGTCGACGAGATTGTGAGTGCGGTCAACCACGCCTTGACCGGGTGCCCGCAGATATAGCGATCACGCTACCCGTGCTGTAGCGCGCGCTCTCCGAGCGCGCCGGATCGGCCGTCACCCTTTGACGCAGACCACCTGGCGGAGAGTGTGGACGACCTCGACCAGATCGCTCTGGGCTGCCATCACCGCCTCGATCGGTTTGTAGGCGGCCGGGGTCTCGTCGATCACGGCCGCGTCCTTGCGGCACTCGACTCCGGCGGTCGCGGCACAGTGATCGGCCAAGGTGAAGCGGCGTTTGGCTTCGTTGCGCGACATGGCGCGGCCGGCGCCGTGGCTGCAGCTTTCGAAGCTCTCCGGATTGCCTTTGCCGCGAACGATGTAGGAGCGCGCTCCCATGCTGCCGGGGATGATGCCGAGATCGTTGCGCCCGGCGCGCACCGCGCCCTTGCGGGTCACCAGAACATCGGCTCCGTAATGGTGCTCGCGCGCGACGTAGTTGTGATGGCAGTTGACCGCTTGCAGCTCCGCCTCGAAAGGCTTGATCGCGGGCACCGAGCGAACCGCGGCGATTACCGCATCCATCATCAGGCGCCGGTTACGCATGGCGTAGCGCTGCGCCCACTCGACCGCCTGCACGTAGTCGTCGAAAAAGGCGCTGCCCTCGCGCAAGTAGGCGAGATTCTGGTCGGGCAGATCGATCCCCTGCCGCTGCATGTCTTTCTTGGCGAGCTCGATGAAGTAGCTGCCGATGCGATTGCCGATACCGCGCGAGCCGCTGTGTAGCATCAGCCAGACCCGCTGCGCCTCATCGAGACAGACCTCGATGAAATGGTTGCCGGTGCCGAGCGTACCGAGGTGAGTGATGTGATTGGCCTGCTTTACCGCCGGATGCTTGTCGGCGATGTCGGCGAGCTCGGCGGAGAGCTCAGCCCAAGCCGCCACGACGGCAGCGGGTGGGCTACCCCAGGCACCGCGATCGCCGCGGCCACCGCCGCTGGTGCGCCCGTGCGGCACGGCACGCTCGATGGCGGCACGCACCGCATGGAGGTTGTCGGGTAGATCCGACGCTTGCAGCGTCGTCTGCACGGCCATCATGCCGCAGCCGATATCGACGCCGACGGCGGCCGGAACGATGGCGCCGACGGTGGGGATGACGCTACCGACGGTCGCCCCCATGCCCCAATGAACGTCGGGCATCACCGCGATCCATTTGTGGATGAACGGCAACCGGGCGACGTTGGCGAGCTGCTCTTCCGCCGCCGGCTCGATCGGCACGCCGCGCGTCCACGCTTTGATCGGCGCCGCACCGGGTTGCGCAATGACCTGATAGTTGTGTGACGGCTCCATGGCTGGCGGCGACAACTCCAGCAGCTGTCGCCGCCCGCCTCAAGGGTACCGCCCGCATCTGTTGCCAACATCGTGCGAGAGATGCTGATCGCTCCGCCGCGAGTTGACTTCAGCGAACCGCCTTCGCCGCACCGCCGGGTGCGGGCGAGCTGGCGACGGTGACCTGGCTGCGGATCGATTCGAGCAGCTTGTCGCCGATTCCCTTGACCTCCTTGAGGTCGTCGACCGATCGGAAGGGGCCGTGCTCGTCGCGATAGCTGACGATGGCGCGGGCCTTGGAGTCGCCGATCCCCTGCAACGCGTTGAGTTGCTCGACCGTAGCGGTGTTGATGTCGAGCGGCTTTTGCTCCGCCGGTGCCGTTGCCACCAAGCCGGCGAGAGCGATCGCGACCAATGCAGTGATTCTCCTCA
>DASPMH010000337.1:0-2480 GCA_035627175.1 Terriglobales bacterium
TGCCGATTCGCTGCTGCGTTGCGACGATGTCGCGGTCGCCGGCGTCGCCGGCTTCTCCTTGTCGCTGGCCGCTGGCGAGATCGTCGGACTTGCCGGCTTGGTTGGCTCAGGGCGCAGTGAGGTGCTGGAGGCGATCGCCGGACTGCGGCCACTGCACGCAGGACGCATCGAGAGCGACTGCGTGCCGCTGCTGCTGCCGGAGGATCGCGGCCGCAAAGGTTTGATCGCGACGTTTACCGTGCGCGAGAACGTGTTCCTGCCGGCGCCATCGCTGTGGCTCGATCCCAGCGCAGAGCGAGATGCCACCAAGCGTTGGATCGACGAGCTCAAGATCCGCGGCAGCGAGGACACTCAGGTCTCGGCGCTGTCGGGCGGCAATCAGCAGAAGGTTCTGCTTGCTCGCATCCTGCGCCAGGCCCCTGCCCTGCTGCTGCTCGACGAGCCGACGGCGGGCATCGACGTCGGCGCCAAGGAAGAGATCCATGCGGTGATAGGCCGGCTCGCGGCAAGCGGCGCCGCGGTCCTGCTCGCTTCGAGCGAGCTGCCCGAGCTGCTCGAGTTGTGCGACCGCATCGTCGCGATGAACCGCGGCCGCATCGCCGGGATTCTCACCGCGGCCGATGCAAGCGAGGAGGCGATCGCCGCCTTGATCACCGGCAGCGGAGCGCCTGTACCGTCGCATTGAGCTGGCCGTACAGTTCGAATATGGCGCGCGGCGAAATGCTGAGCTGGTTGCGATCCTCCTTGTCCCAAGCCCGCCTGGTGTCCGGATGGAGCGCCGCGGCCGTGCTGCTGCTCGAGATCTTCTTCTTCACGGTGCTGCTCGCTCCCGAGGACGGCGGCCGGCACAGCTTCGCCAACTTCGACAACTTCGCTTTGGTGATGAAGTACTCGGCCATCTTCGGCATCGGCGCGATCGGCGCGGCTTTGATCATCGGCACCGGCGGCATCGATCTCTCGCCCGGATCGGTGATCGCCCTTGCATCGGTGGTCACCGGTCATCTCTTCGTCGCCGTGGGTTGGCCGCTGGCGGCGGCATGTGCCGCGGGGCTCGGCGTCGGCGTGATCTCCGGCGCGACGGTGGCGGCGCTGATCGTCTTCGCACGGCTGCCGCCGTTCATCGCGACGCTCGGGATGATGGGCATCGCCCGTGGCCTCGCCTTCCTGATCACCGAAGGGCGGTTCTACGATCTCTCTTCTCGCATTCCGCCGGGCCTCGCTCCTTTGGGCCTGCAGCTCGCGGCATGGCCGGGCGTGCTGATGGTGGTTCTCGCGGTGCTGTTCGAGACGGTGCTGCGCCGAACCGCTCTCGGCCGGCATCTGCTCGCCACCGGGGGCAACGAGGAGGCGGCCCATTACGCCGGCGTCGCCATCGGCCGGATCAAGGCCTTCGTCTATGTCTCCGGCGCGACGCTGGCGGCCCTGGCGGGGGTGGTGCTCGCGGTCGTACAAGGACAGGGCAAGGCAGACATGGCGAGCGGCTACGAGCTCGACATCATCGCTTCGGCGGTGATCGGTGGCGCATCGCTGTCGGGCGGTCGAGCCTCGGTCGTCGGGGCGGTGATCGGTTCGCTGATATTCGGTGTGCTTCGCAATGCGCTGGCGCAGATCCCCGGCGGTACCTTCGCCGACCGGTTGATTCTCGGCGTGGCGGTGCTGCTAATCGTCGTCATGGACCGCTTGGCGGCAGGCAAGGAACGATGAGAATCATCTCGGAGGTCGTATGCTTCGTACTCTGACCGCGCTGCTTGCGCTGCTGACGATATTGCCCGGATGCTCGCGCGATGCCGAACAGCCGCGGCGGTTGCGCTTCGCCATCATTCCCAAAGCGGTCGGCATTCCGGTCTTCGACTACGCCCGCACCGCCGCCGAACGTACGGCGCAGAAGATCGGCGGTATCGAGGTGATCTGGCGCGGGCCTGAAACCGCCGACGAGCTCCGCCAGAAGGAGATCCTCGAGTCGTTCATCGCGCAGCGCGTCGACGGCATCGCCATCTCCTGTCTCAACGGCGACCTGCTGACCGACGCGATCAACCGTGCCGTCGACTCGGGAATCCCGGTGATCACCTGGGATTCGGATGCGCCCAAGAGCCAGCGCATCGCCTTCTACGGCGTCAACGATTTCGAAGGCGGCCGAGCCCTCGGCGATGGCCTCGCCAAGCTGATCGGCGAGCAGGGGCAAGTCGCGATCATCACCGCCCTCGGTGCGGACAACCTACAGAAGCGTCTCGACGGCGCGCGGGCGGCGCTGGCGCAGTATCCGCGCATCGAGATCGTCGAGACCTTCGATATCAAAGACGATGCGGTGCGAGTGACCGAAGTAATCGCCGCCGCGGCGCAGCGCTACCCGGATCTCGACGGGCTGCTCTCGGTCGGCGGTTGGCCGGTGTTCGTCCGCAACGCGCTCGACCCGATCGATCCGGCGCGCACCAAGGTCGTCGCCTTCGACACCATACCCCCGGCGCCGGAGATCCTGCGCA
>DASPMH010000338.1:0-4280 GCA_035627175.1 Terriglobales bacterium
TGGTTCGTGTTCGACGAGGAGCTTGGAGCGCTCTTCGATAGAGCGAAGGGTCTCGGCGTGGATCTCTATGCGATGTCTGAGGCAGGCTCACTGATCGCTCAACAAGTCGACGCTGCAGAGTTCTCGCCCGGCGAATTTTCACACCAGGTGCGTGCCTGCGTCGACCGCCACAACATCCAAACCGTCGCGATCGACAGCCTCAACGGATACCAGGCGGCGATGGCCGACGAAGAATGCATCACCCTGCATCTGCACGAGCTGCTGCAGTATCTCAATCGCCAAGGGGCGGCGACCTTTGTCACGGTGGCGCAGCACGGCATGGTGGGAGACATGAGGCAGCCGGTCGACGTAACCTATCTCGCCGACACCGTGATTATGCTGCGTTACTTCGAAGCTTTCGGTCAGGTTCGCCGCGCCATCTCGGTCATGAAAAAACGTGCCGGCGGCCATGAGAACACGATCCGCGAAATGAGCATCGCCAACGGCGGCATTACCATCGGACCGCCGCTCGACGAGTTTCAAGGGGTTCTGCGCGGTGTGCCGGTCTATGTCGGAAAATCGAAACCGCTTATGACCACTCCATGACCGATCTTTGTGCCGAGCGAGTGCTTGTCCTGGCGCCACAAGGGCGCGACGCGTCAATCGCCGCGCGCATCCTGCATGAAGCGGGACTTAATGCGGAGATCTGTCCAACCATGGCAGAGCTCAGGGATTTCCTTTCCAACGGCGCTGGCGCGGTAGTGATGACTGAAGAAGCGCTGGCCGATCCACGCGCCGCGCAAATTGCACAGTGGAGTTCCACGCAGCCTGCCTGGTCTGATCTGTCCTTCATTGTACTGACACGTCACGGCGGCGGGTTGGAGCGGAACTCCGCCGCGGCCCACGTTGTCGAGAAGATCGGCAATGTCAGTTTCCTAGAACGTCCCTTTCATCCGACGACGCTTGTTAGCGTGATGCAATCAGCCCTCCGCAGTCGCCAGCGGCAGTACGAATGTCGTCGCCTGAATGACGACCTCGAATTACGCGTAGGAGAGCGGACCGCTGAACTGGCAGCGGCCAACCGGCAGCTTCTTTCTCAGATCGAAGAGCGCGAGAAGATGGAAAAGACGCTGCGCCGTATGCAGCGGCTGGAAGCGGTGGGCCAGCTAACGGCAGGGGTAGCTCACGACTTCAACAACTTGCTAACCGTCGTGCTTGGTAACATCCCACTTCTCGAGAAGGAGCTTCTGGCCGCTGGCGTAGAGGGAAAGCCGCAGCAGCGCCTCGCCAGTATGCGCAGCGCCGCCGAACGCGGAGCCAAGCTGACGGATCAGCTCCTTGCGTTTTCGCGGCGCCAGCGACTAGAGCCGCGCGGTATCGATCTCAACGAGACGCTCAGGCGCATGCATGATCTCTTACACAGCACCATGGGAGGCAGCGTCAACATAAAGACGCGTTTCGCCGATGCGCTGTGGCCAGCCATGGCCGATCCGACGCAGCTGGAGCTCGCGGTGTTAAACTTGGCAATCAACGCCCGGGACGCCATGGAGGTTGGCGGCACCCTTACGGTGTCCACCGCAAATGTAATCCTCGATCGTCCGCAAGCGCCCGAGGATCCGCCGCCTGGCGAGTACGTGGTTATCTCCGTTGCCGATACTGGCACCGGCATGAGTGATGAGGTGCGCGCGAAGGCGCTTGAGCCGTTCTTCACCACCAAAGAGGTCGGCAAGGGGTCCGGGCTTGGCCTCAGCCAAGTGCTCGGCTTTGCCAAGCAATCCGCCGGTGGGATACGGATTGAGACGCAGCTCGGCCAGGGCACTACGATACAGATCTTCTTGCCCCGGGCGGGCGCTACGATGGCCGAGACTGCGCCACCGAGCGAGTATGTTCTATCCGCCGAAGCCCGCAACCACGCTATTCTGCTCGTCGATGACGACTATGATGTGCGGGAAACTACCGCGAATATCCTACGGGATCTCGGGTATCAGGTCCTCGAAGCCGGGAGTGCCGGTGCCGCGCTCGAGGTTTTGGACCAGCACGGCGGAATCGATTTAGCCGTCTTGGACTACGCGATGCCCGGGATGAACGGGCTCGATCTTGCCCGCCAGATACAGATCAAGCTGCCGTCCCTACCGGTCCTGTTCGTCACCGGCTTCGCGGACCGCACCATGCTCAGCGGTGTCAGTGAATCCAATATCGTCGGCAAACCTTTTGTCGATGACGAACTGGCGAGCAAGGTTCGCCTGGCGCTCCACGCTGAGGAGAGCAACGTCATACGCCTGAAGGCCGACCAGCGATAGTGCTCCGCGAACTACGGCGGACCGTTAAGCAACGTCCTACATGATCGCCGCCACTGGTGTTTCGTCATATGGGTGCTCGGCTCCCATATCGCCATGCATTCTTTCATTCGCTGCTTGGGATCCCGTTGCGGCAGACTGCCCGTAATGGCTTCGGCTGTGGGCCGCTTCTCTGAGCGCATCGAGTGCGTCTCACCGGAAGCGGCCCGCGGGTTGAGTACGCAGCCGGTGAGCAGCAGAACGGCGGCCGAGATGTGCATGAGCGTCGATTTCGAACTAACTTCCCTTGTCATCCTCATGGCTTTTCGATCACTCGGAAGTCCTGGGAGCGCTTCGCGTTTCGAACCCGCTTGCGTGTTTTGGATTGCAAGCCGAGCTTCAATAAGTGCCGTATGGCAGCCGCTCGACTGGGTTCGCGATGTTCGAACCGCCAATCGTCAATAGCGGCGAGCTCGGCGATCGTAAGTGAACATTGGAGCCTGCAGCGCGTCGGCATCGCAATTTCCCGTCCAGGGACGCTCTCTACGTCGGCCGTCCCCTGGCTGTTTCAACGAGCTCCCCATCGGCCCGTGCCTCTGAGCTGAGGCTGGCGTCCAATGCGCTTCACCACCTTGCAAATGAAAAACGCGATAACTGAAGTCGTGCGCGAGGGCGTAGTGATCGCGTTCTGGATATATTCTACAAAAGCGCCGCCGGGACGAACCGCTGGCCGTACGGGGGACCCTGTTGATGCCGTCCCCAATCTCGGTTCCTTCCCAACGGACTGATTCGGCAACATTGCTTGTCGCCATTGGTGCTCTCCTTTCCTAGCGACTGTTCACGATGCTGATACCCGCGAGGTAGTTTCTTCAGCGCCTGTGTCAAGGGGGGTACGAGACGCAGCTGCCCATCGGCACGTGGGCCGGTGCTGACCCTCCCCACGGTCGGCCCCGCGACCTCGTCCGCGAAGAAGTGATCACCCCTTGACAGTCCCAAACTGACTTTACAATTTTTTCGCGAATGCAGCAGGAGTCAGAGCGGTCGTGGTGACGACACGCGCCACAGAAGACATGGCTCAGGTGATGCTGGATGGGGGCGCAAAATGTCTGCGAAGGAAGTGAAATTTTCCCATGAGGCACGCGAAAAATGCTGCGCGGAGTCGATATTCTGGGCGACGCGGTCAGAGTAACCCTCGGTCCCAAGGGCCGCAACGTTGTGCTCGAGAAGTCGTTCGGTGCGCCGCGCGTAACCAAAGACGGGGTGGCAGTCGCCAAAGAGATCGAGCTTGGAGACAAATTCGAAAACATGGGTGCTCAGATGTTGAGCGAGGTCGCCAGCAAAACGGCTGACCTTGCCGGCGATGGGATAACGATCGCCACGGTGCTTGCCCAAGCCATTGTCAAAGAGGGCGCCAAAGCCGTTGCGGCTGGCGCCAATCCCATGGACCTGAAGCGTGGCATTGATCGTGCCGTACATGCGGTCGTCACCGACCTCAAGGCGCACTCGCTCAAGGTGACATCGAACGATGAGATCGCCCAGGTCGGCACCATCTCGGCCAATGGCGACCGCGAGGTCGGACGCATGCTCGCGGAAGCAATGCAAAGGGTCGGCAACGACGGCGTCATCACGGAGGACCTTGGCATCAAGCTCGAGAACGTGACGCTGAATATGCTCGGCCGCGCAAAGAGAGTGATGATCGACAAGGATCATACAACTCTTATCGACGGTGCCGGCTCCACCCGGGAGATCGAGGTGCGGGTGCAGCAGCTGCGGGTGCAGATCGACGAGACAACTTCTGACTACGACCGCGAGAAGCTGCAGGAGCGCCTTGCCAAGCTTGCCGGAGGCGTTGCGATCCTAAAGGTCGGCGGGGCCACCGAAGTTGAGGTCAAGGAGCGCAAGGACCGCGTTGACGACGCGCTGCATGCCACGCGGGCAGCCGTCGAGGAAGGCATACTGCCAGGTGGCGGTGTTCCCCCGTTGCGCGCGCGCGGATCGCTTGAGAGCGTAGCCTGTACAAATGAG
>DASPMH010000339.1:0-4846 GCA_035627175.1 Terriglobales bacterium
CTCCGAGACCTGTCCTGAGCACCGTCGAAGGACGGCGCTTCGCGCCTTCTCAGGCCGAACGGGCCTTAGTGCGGGAACTGTTCTACGGTTCGTTGGTAGGAGGCGCGTCAGCGCGGTCGCGAAGGCCTCCTGGACCTGGGGGCCGGATTGCGCTGGCTTGACATACCGCGGGCCGTACTTTAGCAGCTGCAACTGAGATGAAGTCTTCTCGTGACGCATACCGGGCCGCCCTGCTTACGCTCGTCCTTCCGTGCCCGCCCGGCGCGTCTGGAGGAGCGTAGACTACGCCAACCGAAGGATGCCGCGGGCGGGGACCCTGCCCGCGGCATCGTCTCTTTTATAGAAGGGCCACGGGTAACTTCCCCCCGTGGCCCTTCGCATTTTCCGGGTGCTAGCGTCGCTCAGCAGCGCCCGGCAGGGAGGTAAGAACATGAGCTCGGATCCCAATCAGGTATGGATCTTCGACACCACGTTGCGTGACGGCGAGCAGTCGCCGGGCGCGACGATGAATGTCGAAGAGAAGGTGGTGATCGCGCGCCAGCTGGAGAAGCTGAACGTCGACGTGATCGAAGCCGGCTTCGCTGTCTCCTCACCCGGCGATTTCGACTCGGTCGCCCGCGTCGCCGAAGCGGTCAGCAAGCCGATCGTGCTCAGCCTCGCTCGCACCCGTGAGGCCGATGTCATCCAGGCGATCAAGAGCGTCGAGAAGGCCAAGCGCCCCGGCATCCACATCTTCATCGCTACCTCGGATCTGCACCTCAAGCGCAAGCTGATGATGAGCCGCCAAGAGGTGATCGACGCCGCCTGCTGGGCAATCGAGCTGGCGCGCAAGCACCTCGACTACGTCGAGTTCTCGGCGGAAGATGCCTCGCGCTCCGACCACGACTATCTGATGCAGGTCTGCGCCGCGGTGATCACCGCCGGCGCCTCGACCCTGAACATGCCCGACACCACCGGCTACGCCATCCCCGAGCAAACCGGCGAGCTGTTCGCCATGCTGATCGCCGACACGCCCGGAGGCGACCGGGTGCGCTGGAGCACCCATTGCCACAACGATCTGGGCATGGCGGTGGCGAACTCGCTGGCCGCGGTGCAGAACGGCGCGCGTCAGGTCGAGTGCACCATCAACGGTATCGGCGAGCGCGCTGGCAACACCTCGATGGAAGAGGTGGTGATGGCGATCAAGACCCGCGCCGACTTCTTCGGCTCGGTGCATACCAACATCGTCAGCGAGCAGATCTATCCTGCCAGCCGCTTGCTGGAGCAAGTCACCGGTCTGACGGTACCTGCGAACAAGCCCGTCGTCGGAGCGAACGCCTTCGCTCACGAGGCCGGCATCCATCAGGACGGGGTGCTGAAGGACAAGCTGACCTACGAAATTATGCGTCCCGAATCGGTTGGCATCAGCAGCAACAAGCTGGTGCTCGGCAAGCACTCCGGCCGGCATGCCTTCGCCGAGCGCCTGAAGGAGCTCGGCGTCGATCTGTACCAAGTCGATATGAACAAGGCCTTCGAGCGCTTCAAAGCTTTGGCCGACCTGAAGAAGAACGTCTACGACGAGGACCTGGTCGCGATCGTCACCGAAGAAGCGGTGCGCGGCGCCGACCGCTTCGAGATCGTCGACGTTCGCGTCGCTTCGGCGACCCATGCGACGCCGCACGCCGCGGTCAAGATGCGCATCGACGGCGAGGTCCGTTCCGGCGAGGCCGACGGCGACGGCATGGTCGACGCCTGCTACAAGGTGATCGCTCAGATCACCGGCATCCAGCCGAAGCTGGAGCGTTATGCGGTCAAGGCGATCACCGGCGGCACCGACGCGCTCGGCGAGGTCTCCTGCCTGATCAACGTCGACGGCATCACCGTCTCGGGCCAGGGGTCGCACACCGATACCGTCCAGGCGAGCGCGCTCGCCTTCGTCAATGCATTGAACAAGCTCGAGTCCCGCCGCGGCCCGCGGGTAGCGACGACGGTCGGCCCATGACCAGGTGTGCGCCCCCTTTCCCAAAGGAGGCAGCGCCGCAGGCGCGGGGGATGGCGCGCCCGAGCGCGCCGACGAGACGCTTATGAAACTGTTGATTCTCCCGGGAGACGGCATCGGCCCCGAGGTGGTCGCCCAAGCGCGCAAGGTTCTCGACGCCTGCGCCGACCGCTTCGGCTTCATCATCGAATACCACGAGGCGATCGTCGGCGGCGCCGCCATCGACGCCTTCCAGACGGCTCTCCCCGATGCCGCGCTGCACCTCGCTCATTCCGCCGACGCCGTGCTCCTCGGCGCCGTCGGCGGGCCGAAGTGGGACAATCCGCGCGCGACGGTTCGTCCGGAGCAAGCCCTGCTCGGCCTGCGCAAGGAACTCGATCTCTTCGCCAACCTCCGCCCGGTGCGGGTCTATCCGCAGTTGATCGCGTCGGCGCCACTGCGCGACGAGATCGTGCGCGATGTCGATCTGGTGGTGGTGCGCGAGTTGACCGGCGGCATCTACTTCGGCGAGCAGATCGCCCACGCCGAAACGCCCGGTGCGCGCGAGGCGACCGACACACTGACCTATCACGAGGAAGAGATCGCCCGCTTGATGCGCTCGGCCTTCGAGCTGGCGCGCCGCCGCCGCCGCAAGCTGACCTCGGTCGACAAGGCCAACATCCTCGCCTCGTCGCGCTTGTGGCGCGAGGTCGCCGCCGAAGTCAGCCGCGACTATCCCGAGGTGACCTTCGAGAACGTGCTGGTCGATGCGATGGCGATGTATCTGCTCAAGCGCCCGCGCGACTTCGATGTGATCGCCACCGAGAACATGTTCGGTGACATCCTGACCGACGAAGCCTCGATGCTCGCCGGCTCGATGGGACTATTGCCGTCCGCCTCGCTCGGCAACGCCAAGAACAGCCTCGGCCTGCCGCGCGGATTGTACGAGCCGATCCACGGTAGTGCGCCTGATATCGCCGGGCGCAACATGGCCAATCCTCTCGCCACGATTCTTTCGGCCGCATTGATGCTGCGCTACTCGTTCGGCATAGAGGACGCCGCGACTGCGATCGAAGCGGCGGTCGAAGGTGTGCTCGCCGACGGCATGCGCACCGCCGACATCCTCGGCAGCGGCACGGTGGCGTCGTGCAGCACCATGGGCGCTGCCGTGGTGCAGAGGTTGGAGTCGCGATGAAGGAGACCGCCCGCGTTGCCATAGTCGGCGCGACCGGTCTGGTCGGCCGCGAGATCCTGGCGGTGCTCGAGCAGCGCCTCTTTCCGCTGGAGGAGCTGCAGCTCTACGCATCGCTGCGTTCCGCCGGCGAAGTACTCGATTGCGGCGGACTCAGCCGCCGAGTCGAGCTGCTCGATACCGCTCGCTTCGACGAGACCGACCTCGTCTTTCTCGCCGCCGGCGAGGCGGTCAGTGCCGAGATCGCGGAACGCGCTTCGGCGGTCGCTACCGTGATCGACGTCAGCCAGCTGTTCGCCGACGATATCGACGTGCCGCTGGTGGTTCCCGAGGTCAATGCCGTCGAGCTGGCGCGGACCGGCGAGCGCGGCATCGTCGCCAGCCCCGACTCTGCCGCGGTCGCTCTTGCCGTCGCGCTACGGCCGTTCGCAGAGGGAGCCGGCTTGCGGCGCGTCGTCGCCACCTCGTTCGAAGCGGTGTCCGGCGCCGGGCAAGCTGGCATCGACGAGCTGCAACGGCAGACGATCGATCTGTTGAGTGGCCGCAGCACTGAGCCAGCCAAGTTCGAGCAGCGCATCGCATTCAATCTCTTCCCCCAGGTCGGGGAATTTCTCGAGGGCGGCGCCAGCCGCGGCGAGCAGCTGGTGAGCAGCGGCATCCGCAGGATTCTCGATCGACCCGACCTGCCGGTGTCGATCACTCGCGTCCGCGTGCCGTTGTTTTTTGGCCAGGCGATCGCGCTCAACCTCGAGACCGATCAACACCTGCCGGTCGCTGCGGTACGCGAGATGCTGCGCAGCGCCCCCGGCGTCCTGGTGGAGGACGAGCTCAGCGAAGGCCAGTTCCCGACCCCGGCGACGGCGGTCAGCGAAGACGCGATTTCGATCGGGCGGATCCGCACCGACGCCGAAAGCAGCACCGTCGATCTGTGGATCGCCAGCGACAATCTGCGCAAGGGATCGGCGGTCAACGCCGTGCAGATCGCCGAGATCCTGATGCGCGACTACCTCTGACGGTGACGGCGGGGCCGTTTGCCGGCCGCGGACCAGCGAGCGATGCGCTATAAGGCGACGATCGAGTATGACGGCACCGACCTGCACGGCTGGCAGATTCAGCCGGGCCTGCGCACGGCGCAGTCGGAGCTCGAAGCGGCGCTGCAGCGCTTGACCGGCTCGCACGTGCGGATTGCGGCGGCGGGCCGTACCGACGCGGGCGTGCACGCGAGCGGGCAAGTGATCGCCTTCGCTCTCGACAAGGAGTGGCCGCCGCAGACGCTGCAGCGCGCCCTCAATGCGGTGGCGCCGGAGGATATCGCCGTGCGCAGCGTCGAGTGCGCCGGTGACCAATTCGATCCGCGCCGCCATGCCAGCAGCCGCGCCTACGTCTATCGCATCTGGAACGCGCGCACCCGCTCGCCGTTCTGGCGCCGCTACGCGTGGCAAGTGTATCGGCGCCTCGATGTCGCGGCGATGCAGCGTGCCGCCGCAGCTCTCTGCGGCACCCACGACTTCACCTCGTTCCGCGCCGCCGGTTGCGACGCGGAGCACGCGGTGCGCCAGATCATCCGCAGCCAGGTCGAGCAGCAAGACGAGTTGATCACCTACGAGATCGTCGCGACCGCCTTCCTGCGCCACATGGTCCGCAACGTCGTCGGCACCTTGGTCGAGGTCGGCTGGGGCACGCGCCCCGCGGATTCG
>DASPMH010000340.1:0-3222 GCA_035627175.1 Terriglobales bacterium
TCACCACCAGGCCGAGGTCCGAGAGGCTGCCGCCGTGGTTGAGCGCTTCGAAGGCGTTGCCCTCTTGCAGCGAGCAATCGCCGATGACCGCAACGGCGGTGCGATCGCGATCTGCTGCCTGAAAGCGCCAGGCGAGGGCGAAGCCTACCGCGGTCGAGATGCTGGTGCCGCCATGGCCCGTCTTGACGGTGTCGTACTCGGATTCCGCCGGGTCGGGGAAGCCGGAAAGGCCGTTGCGCCGGCGCAGCGTGTCGAAGCGACCGGCGCGGCCGGTCAGCACCTTGTGCGGGTAACACTGGTGGCCGACGTCCCAAATCAGCTTGTCGCGCCCGAAGTCGAGCTCCGCAAAGAGCGCAACGGTCAACTCGACCACACCGAGGCCGGCACCGAGGTGGCCACCAACGCGGGGCACAGCGTCGATGATGAAGGCGCGGACCTGATCGGCGAGCAACTGCAGGTCAGACGGCGGCAAAGCGCGCACCGCGGCGGGGGCCTGAGTCCGCGCCAGCAGGGCAAAGCGCGTCTGCCAATGCGCTGCCGGATCCTCGTCGCCGCGAGCGACGCGAACCATCCGCGAGCGTCCGGCGTCGGAGAGCGATCGGTCCATAGCCGGCACTCAAGCACACGCATGTGCGCCAAGCACGAGATGCCCAAGGCATTCCCGTGAAAGATTGTGCAAAACCAGTGCAAGTAGCTGCCGTCGGTAGACGGCGGCAGGTCCTTCCTTGTGTCTGCCGTCGGTCCTGTCCAGCGTAGCCGTGGCGAAGGTGGAAGACGGCGGCAGGTGCGTTGCGCGTGGCGCCGTGCGGAGCCTCGTAGAAATCCCCCTGCGCCTGCGGCGCTGACGCCTGCCGCCGACGGAAGGCGTCAGCCCTTTGGGAAAGGGGGCGCACACCTGGCGCCCCGCTCTTGCACCACCGGCCCAAGCTCGCTACTTCATGCGGCCCTGCACATCCCCAACGGCGACGTAGCTCAGGTGGTTAGAGCGAGGGTCTCATAATCCCTAGGTCCGTGGTTCGAGTCCACGCGTCGCCACTTCTCGGGAAGGCATCGGCGCCCCTTTCCCATAAGGTCATGCCTCGCGGAACGAACGTCGAATGTCGAATGAAAATGATGTCGCGGGTAGCGCGCGTAGGCTGCCTACCGCTGCTGTCGCTGCTCGCCTGCCTGATCCTGAGCGGCTGCGGCGACGATTCCGATTCCACCTCCGCGCCGCTGCCGACGCCGGCAGCGGTCTCGCGCAGCGAGACGATCTTCATCGACAGCAGTCGGCCGACGGCGCGCAACGGCAGCTTCCCCGGTGCGCCCGAGCGCGCGCTGCGCACGGTAGTGTGGCTTCCCGCCGGCACCCAGCGTCGGCTTCCTCAACGCCCTGTTCCGCGGCCGTGACGCCGAATTCGCCCAGACCCTCACCGCGCCGATCCGGTGCGGGCAGTGCACACCTCGCTGGTCGAGCCGCTGCCACATCAGATCACTGCTGTATGCGAGGCGATGCTGCCGCGGCAGCCGTTGCGCTTCCTGCTCGCCGACTGTGTTCGACAGCGCCTCCTTGCTTGAAGTCTGGCCCCTCAGGGACCGTGAGCAGAGTCTGCTAAACTGTGGCTTGGCCGCTGCCGCCGATGCTAAGCCTATGTCGATGGCCCACTCTCCACACGCACTTCTGATCGATCTGGACGACACGCTGATCGACTACGGCGGCAGCGCGGCACTGTGCTGGCGCCGCATCTGCGGGCAGATGGCGGCGGAGATCGACGGCTTCGACGGCGACAGCTTCTACGATGCGCTCGATGCGGTTCGCACCTGGTACTGGGCGGACGCCGAGCGGCATCGTCAGGGTAGGACGGATCTGCGGGCGGCGAGCGCGTGGATCATCGGCGAGGCGCTTCGCCGGGTTGGCCGTGCCGAAGCCTGTGCCTATGAGCTCGCCGATCGCTATCGCGAGATGCGCTGGCAGACACTCGAGATCATTCCCGGTGCGCATCAGACGCTGGCAGCTCTGCGCGCCACCGGCGCGCGCATGGCGCTGGTCACCAACGGCACCAGCGCCGAGCAGCGCGCCAAGATCGCGCGCTTCCAGTTGGCTCCCTACTTCGATCACATTCAGATCGAAGGCGAGTTCGGCCGCGGCAAACCCGAGCCAGAAGTCTATGTCGCCGCGCTGGCAGCGGTCGAGGCGGAGCCGCAGCAAGCCTGGTTCGTCGGCGACAACTTGGAGTGGGACGTCGCGGCACCGCAGCGCGGCGGGATGTTCGGAGTGTGGGTCGATCGACACCGGCAAGGGGTGCCGCGTGGGAGTGACGTGCGTCCGGACCGAGTGATCGCGTCGATCACGGAGCTCGCCGAGGCCGGTTCATAAAATATGCTTGAGCATTGCCCGCACAGACCCGTTGCGGTGATGAGGCTGCCTGCATGGGAATGACGTACGCCGAGGGGGTACTGAAGGGGCCGAGCGGTGCTCGCGCCCTGGTGCGGTTTCTGGTCGACAGCGGCGCGATCTATACGCAGTTGATGCGGTGGTTGCTCGGCTGATGGCGAAGTTTCCTACTACGGCCGAGAAGTCGGTGACGGTGAAGGCACCGCTCGAGCAGGTCTACGCCTTGATCTGGGATGTCGTCAGCAGCGCTCGCTGCATTCCTGGCATCGACAGCTGCGAGCCTGCCGGCGACGACGTCTACTCATTCGTGATGAAAGAGCGCTCGGCGGGACCGGTCAGCATGGTGGTGCGCTACCATGCCCGCTTCGAGGGCAATGGCAGCGATACCATTCGCTTCCGCAACAGCGGCGGCGAGGGGGAGAACACCGAGGTCGACGGCACCTTCAAGCTCAAGCCGACGGCCTCCGGGGGCACCAAGATCACTCTGAAGCAGACGGTCTCGCCCGAGTCGCCCGTGCCGCGGCTATTGCAGGGCTTTCTCAGCTCGTACGTCGAGAAGGAAGCGGCGCAGGTCATTGCGGAGTACTTGCACAATTTGAAGCTGCGGATCGAGGCGGAGGGGCGGTAGCCTCGTTGCGCCCGGTCCGATTGACTGGAGGATGGCGGTGCGGAAGATCGTCGCATCCCTTGGAGGAAACCGATGCCACGAGCTACCCGCAAACGCCGCCTGCAACCTCTGGTTGCTTGGCGGGCCATCCAGCAGTTGATCCAGGATCCGGAACGCACCGACCTGGTCTTCGTCATCATCCGGGCGCTCTCCGGCAATGCCTTCGAGCGTTTGTTCCAGC
>DASPMH010000341.1:0-2477 GCA_035627175.1 Terriglobales bacterium
GTCGACGGCGGCGACTGAGCCCTGAGGCTGAAAGGGCAGGAGCGAGAGATCGCTCCTGCCCTTTTTTTATTTCTGCGAGCAGCTAGGAAGCATCCCCTAGATGTCGCCCTCCCCTCCCCTCCTCAAATCCCTCCTGGTAATCGCGCTGTTCAGTAGTGTCGCCCACGGTGAGGTCTCGACAGACCAACCCGGTGCGATCCTGGTGTTCCCCAAGATCGAGAGCAGCGAGACTACCGACACCATCATCCAGATCACCAACAACTCGGGGAACCGAGTCTTCGCCCGCTGCTTCTACATCGACGGCCGAGTCACCGGCGAGCTGCCGACCTGGCTGATCACCGACTTTCAGACCACGCTGACGCGGCAACAGCCGACCTTCTGGGTCGCCGGCATAGGCTTGCCCGCCGTACCTCCTGACCGGCCTGAGGACCTCTATCCCGGCCCGATTCCGCCCGTGGCCGCCGGCTTCCTCGGCGAACTGCGCTGCATCGTCGTCGACGAATCGGAGAATCCGATCGGCCGAAATGCCTTGACCGGTGAGGCGACTCTCATCGACCGCATCAGCGGCTCGACCCGAAAGTATCAGGCGACCGCCATCCGGGGCTTTCCTGCCAACGATGGTAACAACACCCTGCTTCTCAACGAGTCCGAATACAGCAGCTGCCCTCGCCTGCTGTTGATGAATCACTTCTTCGACGATGCCCCCGATCCGCTACTCGCCGTGCCCATTCGCTCGAGGTTGACAGTGGTTCCCTGCAGCATGGATCTCGAGAGCTCGGTCCCAGGGCAAGCACTGCTGCAGTTCGACGTCTTCAACGAGTTCGAGCAGCGACTTTCGCGCAGCCTGGCGGTGGTCTGCTTCGAAACCGTCGAGCTGTCGCGCATCGACAGCTCACAACCACAGCTGTCGATCTTCAACTACGCCTTGCAAGGAACGCTGGTGGGCTTCAGCCGCATCCAGCCGGTAGCGGACGATGACAGCGAGCACGGCCACGGCGTGCTCGGTATCCTCGAAGAGGTCCGCGGTGAACATGCCGCCGCTGCCAACCTCCACTTCATCGGCGGCAACCTGCAGACCGATGTAGTGGTCCTCCCCGACCCCTTCTGACCAGCTCGTCGGCCGTCGACAGGCGCTGCCTCAGGGCGCTTCCGCCACCCGCTCTTCCGACGAACCCAAGCCGACCAAGGTCAGCTGCACCCGCGCCTCGAGCTCGTTGGGATTGGATCGATCGGTGACGCCGATATCGAGCGCCCAGCAGTCGCAGGTAGAGACCAGTCGCAGGCCGAAGTGGTTGTCGAGGAATCGCGTCTCGAGCAAATCATAGCGAGCGGCGTAGAATAGACCGAGCCAGCGCGTCACGCCGATGACCGCGTTCGCGTTGATCTCCTGGAGGATGTCCTGTGTCAGGAAGCGATAGGACACCCCGGCGCTGGTGCGCGTCAACAAGCGTCGGTCTTGAGGCTGCTCCCGCCAGTCCTGCACGAAAAAGCCAACCGTCGTGCCCGACAGCTCGCCATCGCCGGTGTCGACGTGGCTCTGAAAGCGTAAGGAGAGGCTGCGGCTGGGATTGATGTGCCCGCCGAAGTCGATGTCGGAAAAGTGATCGGCCGCGCCGCGATCTTCGAAGTCGTCGATTTGCGCAATGCGGCGATCGAAATCGACGCTCTGCATCAGCCACAGCCGCCCCAGCTCGCGCATCCCTTCCCCAGCCAGCGGCGGAGCCTCCCCCTCTTCTGGCGATGCTTTGCCGATCAGTCGGGTGGTAACGCCGGCGGTCGCCAGGTTGCGGCGATTGATGCGGTCGATGCGGTCGAAGAAGGCCAGCTCTGATTGATCGATCGAGGGGACGTACAGATATTCCGCGATAGGCTCGATCGTATGCTTGACCTTGTCGATGCCGAACTGCCGCAGCGGATAGATCCGTGACAGCGCTGTGCCGACCTGAGCCTGCAACTGAAACATCTCGCGAGAGTCGGACCGGTCATAGCGGCGGCCGTCGACGTCATCGCGTTGAATCAGATGGTAGGCCGTCTCGCGTACACTGCCGCGAACCGAGCCGAACGCATACTTACCCAACGGCAGCGGTACGGTGAGACCGGGGTGCAAGTCGAGGCGCAATCCGTCGATTCCTTGTCCCCGTTCCAGGTCGAGACTGTCCAATCCTCCGCGCTGGTAGTTGACTGCCGAAGCCGAGAAGTCCCCCATCAAGTAGCTGCCAATCAATGATTGGCCCATTGCCGCAATCTCCGGCGCCCGCTGCAGGGTCAGGGAGTCGCGCCGCGATTCGCGGACGCCGGTCGGCGTGCCCTGGCCGGCCAAATCGACGATGCCGGTGAGATCGAGATCTTGGTAGTAGACGCCTTCGAGCTTGACGGCGGCACGATCCCAGGTGCGGATCGCGCCGATGCGCGACTCGGTGAACGGTAGGGTTCGCAGAGCGACATCGCGGTTGTATTCGAAAGCAAACGTATTGATC
>DASPMH010000342.1:0-25192 GCA_035627175.1 Terriglobales bacterium
GCGCGCTCGATCGAAGACAAGATCCGCTCCCACTTCGGCCTGGGACCGCGGCAAGCGGCGCCTGCGGCTGCGCCTGCGACAGAAGCGGAACCCGCACCCAAGGCGGAGGCCAAGCGCAGCCGCGCCTGAGCCACCGGACGCCGCCGCCATGGCTCGCTCCGCCCATTCGGCAGCTCTCGCCACGCGCCATCGGTTCAGCGTGAGCGACTACCACCGCATGGGCGAAGCGGGCGTGTTGGGTGAGCAGGATCGGGTCGAGCTGATCGAGGGGGAGATCATCGAGATGAGCCCGATCGGGAGCTCGCATGCAGCGCGGGTGTCGCGATTGACCCACCTGCTCGTTCGTAAATTGGGCGACGCCGCGATCGTGAGAGTACAGAGTCCGGTGGTGCTCGATGGCAGTTCCGAGCCCGAGCCGGACCTGGCGATTTTGAAGCCTCGACCGGATTTCTACGAGAAACAGCACCCCGAGCCCCAGGACGTTCTGCTGGTAATCGAGGTCGCCGACACCTCGCGCGCTTTCGACCGCACCGTGAAGGTTCCACTCTACGGCCGAACTGGGATTGCCGAGGTTTGGCTTGTCGATCTGGTCGATCAGCTGGTGGAAGTGCACCGCGATCCGCTGCGCGGCAAGTACCAGTCGTGCACCTCGTACCGCCGAGGCCAGCGGCTGGCGCTGACCGCATTCCCGCAGGTGGTCCTGCGGGTCGCCGACATCCTCGGCTGAGACAACGTGGACGATGCGTTCCACGCCGCGACGGCCTTCCTGCGGCGCCGCGATCGCAGCACGGCCGAGGTCCGGCAGCATCTCCAGGAACACGGCTGCGCCGCCGAAGACATCGACGCCGCCGTGTGCCGGCTGATCGAGCTGCGCTATCTCGACGACGGCCGCTTTGCACTGTCGGTCGCCGAGCGGCTGGCGCAGCGCGGTCACGGGCCCTTGCGTGCGCAGCGGGATCTGGCGCGCGCCGGAGTGCCGGCCGAGGTGATCGCGGCGACGATCGCGGAGGTGTTCGTCGATCCGGTCGCTCTCGCGCGGCGGGTCTGCGCCGCCCGCTTCCCGCACTTGGACGACGACCGCCAGCGCGCCCGGGCGGCCCGCTTTCTCGCCGGGCGCGGCTTTCCTCACCACCTCATCGAGAACGTTTTGGGCGGAGTGGAGCGGTGATCGACAGGTCGGCAGCGAGGTGCGCCGATCGACAGCACCGCTGCCGACGGTCAGGGAGCCGAGGCACGGTACAGCCGCGCTCCGCCTCCTGTTGCCGCTCGCGGGCATGGCGGCGCTGCTGCAAGCGCTGAACCTGCTTTATGTCGCCGCCTGGTACGGATGCGATCCGCTTGTACTCGCCTGCCCGAACCACGGGGCGCTCGCCTGGCATAGCCTGTTGGCTCTGTGGGCCAAGGCTGATAGCAACAACACCCACTTTCGCTCACAGGAAACCCAATGACCGGTGCAGAGATTCGTTCGTCGTTCCTCGAGTTCTTCCGCCAGCGCAGCCATGAGGTCGTACCCAGCGCCTCGCTGGTGCCGTACAACGATCCGACGCTGATGTTCACCAACGCCGGGATGGTTCCTTTCAAGGACGTCTTCCTCGGCAAGGCGACCCGCAAGAACCCGCGGGCGGTCGACGTGCAGCGCTGCTTGCGGTTGAGCGGTAAGCATAACGACCTCGAGGAGGTCGGCCGTGACGGCTACCACCACACCCTGTTCGAGATGCTCGGCAACTGGTCGTTCGGCGATTACTACAAGCGCGACGCGATCATCTGGGCGTGGCAACTGCTGACCGAAGTCTGGAAACTTCCCAGGGACAAGCTCTACGCGACGGTCTACCGCACCGACGACGAGGCCGAACAGCTGTGGTGGTCGCTGACCGACATTACCAAGGAGCACGTCCTCCGCTTCGACGAGAAGGATAATTTCTGGGAGATGGGCGATGTCGGCCCTTGCGGTCCGTGCTCCGAAATCCACATCGATCGCGGCGAGGGCACCTGCGATCAACAACACGTCGCCGGCCACGTCTGTGGCGTCAACGTCGGCTGCGCCCGCTACATGGAGCTGTGGAACCTCGTCTTCATCCAATACAACCGCCAGGAGGACGGCTCTCTCCAAGAGCTGAGCGCGAAACACGTCGACACCGGAGCGGGGCTGGAGCGCATCGCCTCGGTGATGCAGAACACCCGCTCGAACTACGATACCGATCTCTTTCGCACGCTGATCGACTTCACCGAAAAGGCCAGCGGACGGAGTTACGGGCGGAATGAGGACGACGACCTCGCTTTTCGGGTGATCGCAGACCACTCGCGTGCGATCACCTTCCTGATTGCCGACGGCGTCCAGCCGAGCAATGAAGGACGTGGTTACGTGCTGCGGCGGGTATTGCGGCGCGCCGCCCGCCACGCTCGCCAACTCGGCTTCTCCGAGCCCATCCTGTGCCGCGTCAGCGGTGCGGTCATCGATCTGATGGGACCGGCTTATCCGGAGATCGTCCCGCAACGGCAGCACATCCACGAGGTGATCCGAGGCGAAGAGGAGCGGTTCTCCGAGACACTCGACAAAGGCATGCAGCTGCTCGATCAGCAGCGCGACGCCCTGCGCGCCAGGAGCGCGACGATGCTTCCCGGCGATGTCGCTTTCAAGCTGTACGACACCTACGGCTTTCCGCTCGACATGACCCAGGACATTCTTCGCGAGCAGGGCCTCACGGTCGACGAGGCGGGCTTCCAGCGCAGCATGGAGGAACAGCGCAAGCGCGGCCGCGATGCACGCCGCAGCAATGCCGAAGTCGCCATTAACCTCGGCAGCTACAAGTCTCGATTCGTCGGCGACCGCATCTACGAGTGGCAAGCGCCGGTCTCGACGGTGCTGGTCAATGGCGAAGAGCGCGACGAGGCACGCGAAGGCGACGAGATTCAGGTGATCGTTCCGGAAACGCCCTTCTACGGCGAGTCGGGCGGTCAGGTCGGAGACCGTGGCGTCATCGAGACCGACGCCGGCGATCTGATCGAGATCGTCGATGCGATCAAGCCCAACGCCGATCTGGTGGTGCACGTCGGTAAGGTGATCAAGGGCCGCGTCCATAAAGGCGAACGCGTCTATCTGCGGCCGGACGCCCAGCGGCGCGACGCGACGCGGCTCAATCACTCGGCGACACACGTACTGCACGCCGCGCTGCGCCACCATCTCGGTGAGCAGGTGCGCCAAGCCGGTTCGCTGGTGACGCCGGACCGGCTGCGCTTCGACTTCAACTACAATGGCCCGGTTTCGGCCGAGGTGTTGCAGGCGATCGAAGACGAAGCCAACCAGCACATCCGCGCCAACGATCCGGCTCACGTCGAAGAAATGGGCTACGACGATGCGCTCAAGGCCGGCGCACTGGCATTCTTCGGCGACAAGTACGGCGACGTGGTGCGGGTGATCAAGTTCGGCGACTACTCGACCGAGCTCTGCGGCGGCACCCATGTCCAACGTGCCGGTGACATCGGCGTACTGAGAGTGCGGTCGGAAGCCGGCGTCGCCGCCGGCGTGCGTCGCATCGAGGCGGTCACCGGCGCCGGCGCCCTGCAGTGGATGCGCGAGCGCGACGAGACGTTGCGGCAGATCGCCGAGCTGGTGAAGTCGACGGAGAGCGACGTCTCCGATCGAGTCGAGAAACTGCTCGCCCGCCAGCGTGAGCTCGAGCGCCAGCTCGAACAGCTGTCGGCCAAAGTCGCCGGGGCACAGAGCGGCAACCTCCTCGAAGACGAACGCTACAGCTTCACCACGCCATCGGGCATCAAAGCGGTGGTCGCCGAGCTTGCCGATGCGGACTCCAAGCGTCTGCTCGATCTGTCGGACCAGCTGCGCCAGAAGATTGGCAGTGGCGTGATCGTCCTCGCCAGTGGCGGGGACGGGAAGGTCAATCTGCTCGCCGCCGTCACCAAGGACCTGACCGCCAAGGTCCACGCCGGCAAACTGATCGGCCAAATCGCGCCGACGGTCGGCGGCCGCGGCGGTGGCCGCCCGGAGTTGGCCCAAGCGGGCGGCAAGGACGCCAGCAAGATCGCCGACGCCTTGCGCGAAGCGCGCGTACTGTTGATGCAAAGCTGAGTGCCCCTCAGAGGATCCCCTCCCCCCGTGAGCAATTCTGCTCACGGGGGAGGGGACGCTTTCTTTCGCGGCGAATTAATGTTTCCTATGGCGCTGTGAAGACGCCACTGAGGGCGATACGCCTTTGCCGCAATTAACTGCCGACACTCTCGACCTGCAGTTCGGCGAACCGCAACATTTTCGCCATCTGCTGGGGCAACAGGATGAACATTTGCGGATCCTCGAGCGCGCCCTCGGGGTTCGCATCTCCGCACACGACACCGCGCTGACGATCAAGGGCGACGCCGTCGAGCAGGAGCTTGCCAGTCGCATCCTCAATCAGCTCTACGACGTGGTCGAACGCGGCTATCCCGTTTATGCCAGTGACGTCGACTACGCCATTCGCATCCTCAGTGGCGATCGCAACGCCAAGCTGCGCGACATCTTCATGGACACTGTCTACGTGTCCGCCCACAAGCGCACCATCACGCCGAAGAGCTTGGCGCAGAAGAGCTACATCGACGCGATCCGCAACTTCGATATCGTCTTCGGGATCGGTCCGGCGGGCACGGGCAAGACGTATCTGGCGATGGCGATCGCAGTTGCCGAGCTGATGCGCAACAACTTCACCCGCATCGTATTGACCCGCCCCGCGGTCGAAGCGGGCGAGCGCCTGGGCTTTCTTCCCGGCGATCTGGTCGAGAAGGTCAATCCTTATCTGCGGCCGCTGTACGACGCGCTGCACGACATGGTCGACTTCAACAAGGCGCAGAAGCTGATCGAACGCGGCGCGATCGAAGTAGCACCCTTGGCGTTCATGCGCGGTCGCACCTTGAACGACTCGTTCGTCATCCTCGACGAGGCTCAGAACACCACCACCGAACAGATGAAGATGTTCCTGACCCGGCTCGGCTTCGGCTCGAAGGCGGTGATCACCGGTGACGTCACCCAGATCGATCTGCCTGCCGGCCGCGCGTCGGGGCTGAAGGAAGCTCAGGCGATCCTCTCCAAGATCGAAGGGATTCGCTTTTGCACCTTCACCGAGCGCGACGTAGTGCGTCATCGGCTGGTGCAGGACATCATCACCGCCTACGACCGCGCCGAGGGCCGGAGATCGTGAGGCGCCCCCTTTCCCAAAGGGGGCAGCGCCCGCAGGGCGCGGGGGATTTGTGGCAGTCTACTAGCGCGCCGCGATGCCGGTAACCGTCCTTTCCCGCCATCGCCTGCCCGGGGCGCGCGTCTCTGACGTGGCACGCGACGCCCGCCGAATCCTTCGGATCCTCGAAGAAGAGCAGGCGGAATTGTCCGTCAGTCTGGTCGATGACGAAGAGATCCACCGGCTCAACCGCGATTACCGTTTCAAAGACAAACCTACCGACGTGCTCGCCTTCGCCTTGCGCGAAGGCATCCAGGCACCAGGGACCGAGCGGGTGCTCGGCGACGTGGTGATTTCCCTCGACACTGCGGCGCGGCAGGCCTACAAGCGCAAGCGAATGCTCGCCGCAGAGGTTCGCACCCTTCTGATCCACGGGATCCTCCACCTGCTGGGGTACGACCACGAGCGCAGCCCATCCGAAGCTCGCCGGATGAAGCGCAAGGAACGCGCGCTCGCCGGTACTCTCGCGGCGCCGCATCGAGGGAGGCGCCAGGATGACACACTACAACGAAGCGCTCGCGGTTAGCCTGATCGACAAAAGGGTCCTGATCGGTATCACCTATGTCGATGAGATTGGCCATCCGCTCGAACGGCAACAGTTCTGCGGAATCATCATCCGCGTCGATCGCGCCGCCGGAGTGACGGTGCGGCTCGACGGCACCGGCAGAGAGGTTCAGCTGCCGCCGAAGCTCCGCTCCTTCCGGCCGGCACCGCCAGGCGAGTATGAGCTCAGCTCCACCGGCCAGGTCGTCACCAACCCGGATCTTCTCAGCACCTGGACGCTACGCCGCCTGCGAGCGCACTAGCCAGGCTCAGATTACGAAGGTTTCGTGACGCCGCTTGTGGCCGCTTTCGAAGCCCCGGCGGAACGCTTCGGTCGAGTACTCATCTGGATAGCGCTCGCGCAGGAGCGGTAGCGCGGTTTCGTAGGAGGTGTCACGCAGCTCGCTGCTGTGCGCCGCTTCGAAGCCGTGGCGGTACGGCAGCTCGTCGTGGTCGAAGTCGCGGCCGTCGGCGAGATACTCTTCCTGCTCCGCGCTGCGCCGGCCGACCCACCACTGCTCGCGGGCGGCGTCGACCGTCTCGGCGCCGGCGGCTACCAGTGTGTCGCGAATGGTGTCTCCGTTGAATCGGTCGTCGGTTTGCACCAAGACGATACTGCGGTTTTGCCGTAACGCGTCCTCGTACACGTAGAGCTCATCGGTCGGCAGTCCGTGCTGGAGCTTGCGATCGAGTGCCGATCCGGTGATTGCGCCCGCCGCCGCTCCGCTGACGGCACCGAGCGCCGAAAGCAGCGCCACCGCGCCGCCGCCGATCGCGGCCACAGGTCCTGCACCGGGAATCAACAAGGCCGCGGCGACGGCCACACCGCTCGCCGCCCCGGCGGCGCCACCGACGATGGTTCCGAGGGCGGTCCCGACGCCGGGTTGCTCGGCATCGGTCTGGGCCGCTTCCTGAGTCACACTCTCGCCGGGCAGCAGTAAGTTCAGGTGATCTTCCGGCACACCTAGGGCGCGCACCCGCTCGCATGCATCACGAGCCGCTTCTCCCGAATGAAAGATTCCCACTACGTTTTGCATGCCTTCCAACGTGCGCAAAACGTGCCAGCCGGTGAGGTGAGCACTGCACGACTAGGCGAAGGCAGCTTCTGCAATATCTACGATCTTCACTGCTGCGCAGAAGTGGGAAGCAGGAGGTGGACTGTCGTTCCCTTGCCGAGCTCGCTCTCGATGCGGAGCGAGCCGCCGTGGGCTTGGACGATGTGTTTGACGATGGCCAGGCCGAGGCCGGTGCCGCCGAGCTCGCGCGAGCGAGCTTGATCGACGCGATAGAAGCGCTCGGTCAGCCGCGGTAAATCGCGACCAGGGACTCCCTCGCCGGTGTCGGCGACGCTCAGCTCGATCTGGGTCGGTTGGGCGGCGGCGGAGATGGTGACGCGTCCGCCTGGTCGGGTAAACTTCACCGCGTTGTCGATCAGATTAACCAGCACCTGCACCATCCGATCCGGATCGGCCACGATGGGCGGCAACTCCGCAGAGATGTCTTTGTGAAGCTCGACCTTGCCCTGCATCGCCTTGTCGCGCAGCACATCGAGGGCGGTATCGATCGCCGCCGCAATCGACATCGGTGCCTTTTGGAGCGCCGCACGGCCGAGCTCGAGATCCGACAGCGCGAGCAGGTCCTCGGTCAATCGACCGAGGCGCTCCGAGTGGCGCTCGATTACTTCGAGGAACTGGAGCGCTCTATCCCGATCGTCGATCGCCCCCATCCGCAAGGTCTCGGCGTAACCGCGGATTGCGGTCAGCGGCGTGCGGATCTCATGCGAGACATTGGCGACGAAGTCGCGACGCGTCGCCTCCAACTGTTTGATCGCGGTGATGTCATGGAACACCAAGATGATGCGCCGCTGCTTGGTGTCGGCAGGCGCGAGCGAGGTGCCGGTCAGCTGCAGAATCTCGCGCCGCGCTCCGCTGCCGAGGGTGATCTCGGTGATGATCGGAATGGCGACCCGCTGTTGTGCCACTTGATGGACGACGCGGTGAATGTCGGGGTCGCGCGACAAGCTCAACAGCGGGGTGCCGGCCACTGTCTCCGGTGTAGCCACACCGAACAGGGCCGCGGCACGCTGATTGGCGAGCTCGATCACGCCATCGGGCCGGAGGACGATGACGCCTTCGATCATGCCGCCGAGCACCGCCTCGAGTTGGAGCTTCTCTGCTTCGGCTTGACGAGTGCGGCTATCGTATTGATGGGCGATGCTCGCCAAGGCCCGTTGGACGAGACGGAACGGATCGGCGGTGGCGGCGGCGGTATCCTCCGGCAGCCATCGCTGGATCGCGGCCTGCAGCCGCTGCATACGGCGCTCGAGCGCACGCGCCCATAGCGCGTTGGCGATGAGACAGCCGATCGATGTGGCGAGACAGATCGACCAGCCGGTCAGGTCGATGGTGTCGAGTAGCAGCAAGGCGGTGGCGAGGACCGCACTGGCGGCAGGAACGGCGAACGGTGCCCCCGGCGCGCGCCGCTTCACTCTTGCAGCGCCCGTTCGTTGAATTTGTAGCCGACGCCTCGCACGGTGAGGATCAATTCGGGATTGGCGTCATCGCGCTCGATGCGTTGCCGCAGGCGGCGCACGTGCACATCGACGGTGCGCGGCTCAACGTGGGTATCCTCGCCCCAGACGAGATCGAGCAGTTGCAGGCGGTCGTAGACGCGATTCGGCGACTGGACGAAAAACTTCAGCAGCGCGAACTCGCGCAACGAGAGCTCGACCGGCTGGCGGTCGATGAAGCATTCGTAGGTATCGAAGTCGAGCTTGAGCCGGCCGCGTTCGTAAACCTGCGGGGCGCGTTCGGCGCTGCGTCCGCCGGCTCGGCGCAAAACGGCGCGCACTCGCGCCACCAGCTCCCTCACACTGAAGGGCTTGATCAGGTAGTCGTCGGCGCCCATCTCCAAGCCGACGACGCGGTCGGTTTCCGAGGCTTTGGCGGTCAACATCACGATCGGCAGATCGGCGGTCGCAGCTGCGGCGCGCAGGCGCTTGCAAACTTCCAGCCCAGGCATACCGGGCAACATCCAATCGAGAATGACCAGTGCCGGGCGCTGCTTGGCGATCCGCTGCAGCGCGTGCTCGCCGTCTCCGACGGCGGTGACGGCGAAGCCCTCTTGTTCCAAGGTGAAGCGCACCAAATCGCGGATGTCTTGCTCATCCTCGACCACCAGCACGGTAGGTTTCGTCGCCGTCGCCATCTTCTAGGAATCGATTTCCCTCGCTCAGATCGAACCGGGCACGGTATCGAGGTGGCGGATGCTCTTGCCTTTGACCATGAACACCACCATTTCCGCGATGTTGGTCGAGTGATCGGCAATCCGCTCGATGTACTTGGCGACGAACATGATGCGAATGGCGCGGCTGATCGTCTGCGGATCCTGCGCCATGTAGGACAGCAACTCGCGAAAGATCTGATGAGTCAGCCCATCGATCTCGTCGTCGCGCCGGCAAACGTCGAGCGCCAAGTCGACTTCTTCGCGGACGAAGGCGTCGAGACTCTCGCGCAGCATCCGCTGGGCGACGTCGGCCATCCGCGGGATGTCGATGAACGGCTTGAGCTGCGGCTCCTGGTTGAGCTCGAGCACGCGCTCGCAGAGATTGACGGCCATGTCGCCGATGCGCTCGAGATCGGTGGTGATCTTGAGCGCGGTGGTGATCAGGCGCAGATCGCGAGCCGCCGGCTGGTGCAGCGCTAGCAAGCGCAGGCAGAGCTCATCGATCTCGACGTCAAAGCGATTGACCGTGCCGTCGCGTTGGCTGGTCTCGTTGGCGAGCGCGTCATCGCGGTCCACCAGCGCCTGTACCGCGTGGGCGATCTGCTTCTCGACCAGGCCGCCCATCTCGAGAATCTTGAGGTGAAGCTGTTTGAGCTGGGCCTCGTATTGTTGGTCCGTGTGTTGGCGAGTGCTCATCAAGGGTATCCTAACCGGCTCAGCCGAAGCGCCCGGTGATGTAATCCTCCGTCTCCTTGTTGGCCGGATTGGTGAAGATTTGGTCCGTTCGGCCGAATTCGACCAGCCGGCCGAGATAGAGAAAGGCGGTGTGATCGGAGACGCGCGCGGCCTGCTGCATGTTGTGAGTGACGATGACGATGGTGTAGCGCTCCTTGAGCTGGTGGATCAGTTGCTCGACCTTGGCGGTAGCGATCGGATCGAGCGCCGAGCAGGGCTCGTCCATCAGGATCACCTCCGGCTCGACGGCGAGCGACCGGGCGATACAGAGACGCTGTTGCTGCCCGCCCGACAACCCGAGCGCGCTGGCGTTGAGGCGGTCGCGCACTTCGTCCCATAGTGCGGCTTGCCGCAGGCTGCGCTCGACGATTTCGTCGAGCCGGGCGCGATCGCGCGTGCCGGCGATGCGTGGTCCGTAGGCGACGTTTTCGTAGATCGATTTGGGAAATGGGTTGGACTTCTGAAACACCATGCCGATGCGCGTTCGCAGTGCCGTGACATCGACGTCGGCGGCATTGATGTCGTTTCCCTCGAACAGGATCGAGCCGGTGATTTGCACGCCCTCGATCAGATCGTTCATGCGATCGAGACAGCGCAGCAGCGTCGACTTGCCGCAGCCCGAAGGTCCGATGAAGGCGGTCACCTCGTTGGCGACGATGTCGAGCGAGATGTTGTCGAGAGCACGTTTGCCGCTGCCGTAGCTGAGCGAAAGATCGCGAACGCGGATGATCGGTGCCTCGCTGGCGGTGACCGGGCTCGAAGCGGAGTGGGACATGATCAAAAGGCGCTACCGGCGAAGCGACGCCGCAGCCGATTGCGAAGCAGGATGGCGCCGAGGTTGAGGGTGATGACGATGACGACCAACAGCAGTGTCGTTGCGTACACCATCGGCTTGGCCGCTTCGACGTTGGGAGACTGAAAGCCGACGTCGTAGATGTGAAAGCCGAGGTGCATGAACTTGCGGTCGAGGTGAAGGAACGGCCAAGCGGTGTCGAGCGGCAGTGTCGGCGCGAGCTTGACTACGCCGGTGATCATCAACGGCGCAACCTCGCCGGCAGCCCGAGCCATTGCCAGGATCAGGCCGGTGAGAATGCCCGGCAGCGCGTTGGGCAGCACCACTCGCCAGATGGTTTCAAGCTTGGTGGCGCCGAGGGCCAGCGATGCTTCGCGATGCTCGCGCGGTACTGCGGCGAGCGCCTCCTCGGTGGCGACCACCACTACCGGTACCGTCAACAAGGCGAGCGTCAGCGAGGCCCACAAGATGCCGCCGGTGCCGAAGGTCGGATTCGGCAACTGCTCGGCGAACAACAGTGCATCGATCGAGCCGCCGACGAAATAGACAAAAAAGCCCAAGCCGAAGACGCCGAAGACGATCGAGGGAACGCCGGCAAGATTGTTGACCGCAATTCTGACAATGCGGACCAGCATCCCTTGGCGGGCGTACTCGCGCAGGTAGAGCGCCGCCAAGACGCCGAATGGCACGACTGCGACCGTCATAATCAGCACCATCATGACTGTACCGAACAGTGCGGGGAAGACGCCGCCTTCGGTATTCGACTCGCGCGGCGCGGCGCTGATCAGCTCCCACAGCTTGGCGGCGTAGAGCCGGAGCTTCGCCGGCAATGCCATCTGATTGGGGCGATAGATTCGCACCACGTCGATCAACGCCATCTCGCTGCGCTGCCCGTCCGCAGTCGTCAGGATCAGACGGTCGCGCTCGCTCTTCTGCAGCAGCGTCGCGAGCTCACTCTGCAGATCCGCAGCACGCTGCTCGAGCGCGTGCGCCTCGACGGTGCCGGCGTCGCGCTGGCGCACCCTCTCGAGCTGGTCACTGACGGCCGCGATGTCACGGGTCTCGAGAGCCCGAATACGCTCGGCGAGCAGGCGCGCCGCCGGCAAGCGCGCCCTCAGCGTATCCCAGGTCGGGACATCGCCAGTCGCGATCACTGCCTCGCCGCTGCGCATCTCGACGAGAAAACCGTAGAAGTTGCCCCATTCCCTGCGCTCGACCACGATGGCGTGGGCCGGCGCACTGCGTGCGGTGATCTCGGCCTCGACGAGCCAGCGGAAGTCGGCGCCGTACAGCTCGCGATTGCCGACATGAACCTGAAGCCGAGGTCTGCGCGGATCGTCCTCCGAAACCTCACGATCCCGTATCGGTCCGAGGATGGTGCTGCCGTCGGCCAACTGGAGCTGAACGATTTCGGCGGGCCAGAATACCGGCAAGGCGTGCCGTAGGATCAGCAGGAGCAAGCCGATGACCATCAGCAGGCTGAGCCCGAGCGCCGCGCCCGCCAGCCAGATCAGCGGCTCGCCGTTGCGAATGGTAGTCCGCCACGTCATAGCGATTGATACTTGCGCCGCAGCCGCTGGCGAATCAGCTCGGCGGCGGTGTTGACCGTGAAGGTGGTCAGAAACAGCAACAGCGCGGCGAGGAACAGCACCCGGTAGAGCGTGCCGCCGAACGGTGCTTCGGGAATTTCGACGGCGATGTTGGCCGACAAGGTGCGCATACCGGTAAATAAGCTCCAGTCGAGCACCGGCGTGTTGCCGGTTGCCATCAGCACGATCATGGTCTCGCCGACGGCGCGTCCGAAACCGATCATCACCGCCGAGAAGATGCCGGCGCTCGCCGTCGGCATCACCACCCGCAAGGCGGTTTGCCAGCGCGTCGCACCGAGCGCGAGCGAAGCCGAGACCAGGCGTTGCGGTACGTTCGACAGAGCATCTTCGGCAATGGTGAAAATCACCGGAATCACGGCAAAGCCGAGAGCGAAGGCGACGACCAACGAGTTGCGTTGGTCGAGCCGGCCGCCGTGCTCGACCAACCAATGTCGAAAGTCGCCTTGGAAAAGCCAGTCTTCGAGCTGCGGCCCGATGGCAAAGGACACCCAAGCGCTGATGACGAGGAGCAGCACGATCGGCAGGAGCTCGGCTCCAGGGGAGCTCAGGCGTCGGCGCAGTGCTTGCGGGGCTGCTTGCCAGCAGATCGCAGCCGCAAAGATCAGCAGCGGCGATACCAGCAGCATCGCCATGAGTGCGGGGATGCGATGCTCGAGCGCCGGTGCGAGCCAGAGACCGGCGAGAAAGCCGAGCACGACGCTCGGCAGCGCCGCCATGATCTCGACTGTCGGCTTGATCACGGCGCGCAGCCGGGGATGGGAGAATTGCGAGGTGTAGAGTGCCGCCAGGATGGCGATCGGCGCAGCGAACAGTAGACTGTAGAGAGTGCCTTTCATGGTGCCGACGATCAGCGGCACCAGGCTCAGTTTGGGCTCGAAGTCGTCGGTGCCGCCGGTCGACTGCCAGACGTGCGCCGGTTCGGAGTAGCCCTCGTACCAAACCTTGCCGAAGAGCGCCCGCCAGCTCACCTCGGGGTGCGGATCCGAGATTGTCCAGGTGCGCAGCCAGCCCTCGCCGTCGAGCAGCAACAGCCCGTCGCCCTTGGGGGCGAAGGCAAGAGCGGTGGCGCCGGATCCTGATCGCTGCAGCCACTGCCGGCCCTGGCCGGTGGTCGCCTGGTACATCCGCACGGCGCCGGCTTGGCTCGCTGCGGCAAAGCGCTTGTCGCGCGGCGAGGGTACGATGGCGACCACACCGCGCCCGAGTGATTCGAAGTCGCGGGTTCGGACGAGACGAAAGCCTCCCGGCGATGCCGCATCGGCGAGCAGCGACCAGGCCGCCAGCGAGCCCGATTCATCGCCGCTGATCACAGTGCGCGAGCCGCTCATCAACGCCAACGCCGATAAGCCCAGATCGCGTCGTCCGGTGACGTCGATCTTTTCGGCGAGGAGCGGCTTGGCCGGATCCTGCAGGCTCCAGCGGTAGAGAAAGCCATCCGAAGTGGCAACGTAAGCGGCGTCACCATCTTCGCTGAGATCCAACGCCCGCGCCTGGCCGCTGTCGAGCGGCAGCGGCGCGCGCTGCTCTTGCGCTTCTCCGCGACCGAACAGCGTTCGTGGTTGTGTCAGCGCAAGCAGCGACGGCGGCCGCTGCGGGCCCGCGACGACGGCGGTCATCCGACCTTCGCCGCCGGCAACGGCGAGGAGCGAGACACCGGTCGCCGCCAACGGCCAGCTGCCGGCGGCTTGCAAGGAGGGAGAGGTGCTGCCGGGCGCAGTGCGGATCTTGCCGGCGTGCAGGGCACCGTCGGCAGTGACCCAGTAGAGCGATTCCGGCTCCGGGTGACTCGCGGCAACAACGGGTGGCGCCGACGGTAGCGCCGAGCGGAACACCGGCCCCTGCTGTTGCGGCGGGATGCCGATCCATTCGCCGTCAGCGGTGACGGCGGTGAGGAGACCGCTGCCGCCGCCGTAGCGGAGCGCCATCCAACCGCGGTCGCCGCTCAATACCGCTACTTCTCGGGCGGTCGGCGTGCGCCACAACGGCGCAACCTCGACAGCGATGAACGCTAACAACGCGGCGATGCTGAGAATCACGGCGAGCCCGCCGGCGGTGACGACGACCTTGGCGGCATCATCGAAAGCATAGCGGCGGCGCTGGCGGCCGGCCCGGCGGGTCGAATCGGTGTCCGACATGAGGCGCCGTGCTTAGCGGTCGAAGGTTACGGCGCGGTTACCGTCGCGCGACAGGCCAGTGAACTGCGCCTTTACTTCGGCGCGACCCGCTTCTATAGGGCGCCCATGTTCGCGCGGCTATTTCCGAATGAGGGCAAGGGGTTCTTCGATCTCTTCGAGCAGCACGCCCGCAAGACGATGCAAGCGGCGGAGCTGCTCCACCAGATGTTGTCGAGCCCGGCGGACTCCGAGGAGCAGGCCAAGCGTATCAAAATGATCGAGCACGAAGGCGACGTCATCACCCATAACGCCGTCGAGACTCTCCACAAGACCTTTGTCACTCCGATCGATCGCGGCGACATTCACCGCCTGATCACCCGGCTCGACGACATCCTCGACCTGATCGAGGCGACTTCGGAGCGGGCGTGGCTCTATGAGATTCCCAGCGCCGATGCCGATGCGATGCAGCTGGCGTCGGTGCTGGTCGAATCGACGCGGTTAGTCGCCCAGGCGATGACCGGACTGCGCAATCTCAAGGATCGCGACGCACTGTTGAAGCTGTGCATGGAGATCAATCGGTACGAGAACGAAGGCGATTCGATTCTGCGCAATGCCCTGGCTCGCCTCTTCCGCAACACCACCGACCCGATCCTGATCATGAAGATGAAGGAAGTCTACGACTTCCTCGAAGACGCGCTCGATCGCTGCGAAGACGTCGCCAACGTTCTCGAGGGCGTCGCCCTCGAATACACCTGAGTTCCGCCGAGCCGTAAGCTTCGGGACCAACCACAGCCGCGTTCGAGGATTGCTGGATGGAGAGTCTTGCGCTTGTCGTGTTTCTGGTGCTGCTGGCGCTGGCGTTCGACTTCATGAACGGCTTCCACGACGCCGCCAATTCAGTGGCGACGATCGTCTCGACGCGCGTGCTCAGCCCGCGGCAAGCGGTCGCCTGGGCGGCTTTTTTCAACTTCGTCGCGGCCTTCGGTTTCGGCGTCGAGGTCGCCGAGACGGTCGGCAGGGGCATCATCGAACCAAGCGCCACCGGGCCGTTGGTGGTGTTTGCCGGTCTGAGCGCGGCGATC
Source organism: Terriglobales bacterium (assembly GCA_035627175.1). Classification (GTDB taxonomy): domain Bacteria; phylum Desulfobacterota; class Binatia; order HRBIN30; family HRBIN30; genus DASPMH01. The sequence continues at coordinate 15,325 of DASPMH010000342.1, forward strand.
ATCTGGGATTACATCACCTGGCACTTCGGTCTGCCGACCAGCTCCTCGCACGCTCTGATCGCCGGCTTTGCCGGAGCCGCGATCGCGGCGGTCGGTCCCGAGGCGGTGATCGCCTCCGGGATCATCCGTATTCTGCTCTTCATCGTCATCTCGCCGGCGATCGGGTTGTTCCTCGGGGTTGCCTTGATGACCGGCGTGCTCGCTCTCGTCCGAGATCGTTCGCCGGCCAGTGTCGACCATCGATTCCGCCGCCTGCAGCTGTTGTCCGCCGCGCTCTACAGTATCGGCCACGGCACCAATGACGCGCAAAAGACCATGGGCATCATCGCGGTACTGCTGTTCTCGACCGGCTACCTCGGCCCCACTTTCTACGTGCCGATGTGGGTGGTGTTGGTCTGCCATGCGGCGATCGCGCTGGGCACGATGTTCGGCGGCTGGCGCATCGTCAAGACGATGGGGATGAAGATCACCAAACTGCAGCCGATCGGCGGCTTTTGCGCCGAGACGGCTGGCGCGTTCACGCTATTCGGTGCCGCCATGGCCGGAATTCCGGTCAGCACGACGCACACCATCACCGGCGCCATTGTTGGCGTCGGCGCGACGCGGCGTTTGTCGGCGGTGCGTTGGGGCGTCGCCCGCAACGTCGTCTGGGCGTGGGTGCTGACGGTGCCGTGTACGGCGGTGATCGCGATCGCGCTGGTGTCGGCGTTCAACCTGGTGTTGCGCTAGTCCCGCACCTGGGGCTCACCCGTGTAGCTGCCGTCGGTAGACGGCGGCAGGTGCGCTGCGCGTCGCGTCGTGGCGAGACACGCAGAAATCCCCGCGCCTGCCGGCGCGGCCCCCTTTGGGAAATTTTGGGTAAAGGGGGCCAGACCGTTCAGAGGCCCCGGGCTCGGCTCTTCGCTTCGAGCTCCGCCCATCCCTCGATTCGGTCGAGCAGCTCGCCCGAAGCATGGGCCAGGCCCTGTTCCTCGCGGTGAATAGCGGTCGAGAGATAGTGGAAGCCGAGCACCGCCGGAATCGCGACTACCAGGCCGAGCGCCGTCTCGATCAGCGCTTCGCTGATTCCCGCCGACACCGCCGACAACCCGCCCGAGCCCGTTGCGGCGATTCCTTGAAAGGCGGTGATGATGCCGAGGACCGTTCCCAGCAACCCGATGAAGGGCGCCGTCGAGCCAACTGACGAGAGCACGCTCAAGCCGCGGCGCAAATCGGTGCCGACCGCCTCCATGTAGCGCTCCATGTGGCGTTGCGTTCGGTCGACCGGGCTCAACCCGGAGATGTCGGCGGTAGCGCGGGCATGTTCGTAGGTTGCCAGGCCGTCGCGCACGATACGCGGCAGCTGCCCGTGGGGATACTTGCCGGCCTCCGCGATGACTTCGGCGAACCGGCCCGCTTCGAGCAGGTTTTCGACCGCGAGGGCAAAGGCCCGCGATTCGCGTCGCGAGCGGCGCAGGCTGGCGATACGCTCGACAAACACAGCCAGCGCCAACAGGCCCATCGCCAACAGAATCACGGCGACTGCGATTGCGGGAGCGCCGAGCTGGCTGCCCAAGCTCAGCAGCGAGAAAGTCGTATCTGGGTTGGTCGGGTCAGTCATCGAGCTCGAAGCGAATGCGGACGATTCGGTATACCGAAATCGCCACACCTTGGTAGAGCGCCGGCCGGTAGCGCCATTCTTTGACTGCGCCGATGGCGGCTTCGACGAAGGGCTGCTCGCCGCTCTCTACGCTGATCTCGCCAACGCCGCCGTCAGCCTGGATCACCACCTTGAGCACGACCATGCCGGTCTTGCCGCTGCGCCGGGCCTGGCGCGGGTAACGCGGCTGGCGGTTGCTCGCCAACGCGACCGGCGGCGTCGCGCCGGAGGGCAGCTCGACCACGCCCACCTTGCCGCCGGCGATGCCGGGGCTCGAACCGCCCTCGAGCCCGGCGGGATCGGCCACCGCCGGCTCGCCGGTGACAACGACGCCCGCATCGGCGCTAGCTTCGACCTCTTTTGGCGGCTCTTTCGGCAGGTGTCGCGGCGCGACCAGCTCCCGCGCGGGCGGCGGCTTCTCCACCCGTCGCAGCTGGGCGCGTGGTAACACCACCGGCGCTGCCGCCGGTGCGGGCGCGGGCGGTGCGATCATCGCTGGGGGTGCTGTTGGCGCGGGCGCGGGCTTGGCCACGCTCTCGATGAAAGCGATTTCGACTTGTCTCTCGGGTGTCGGTCTCGTCGCGCGCGCCGCTACCGCGACTACCAGCGCGGCTGCGGCGAGATACAGCAGCAGCGATGCCGACAGCGCGACACCCCATGGGCGCGGCGTATCGTTGCGTTCGACGTACGAGCGAAAGGTCTGGTCGATCATGGTCGGCGAGCGACGGCCGGATCGGCGGCGAGCGGCTTCGCCAAAGCGATGGTGACGGCGCCACTGCCGCGGGCGCGATCGAGCACCTCGACGGCGAAGCCGTAGCTGACCTCGTCATCGGCATCGAAAAACAGAACGTGATCGCCGCGCGCTGCAAACATCCGCGGCAGGCGCTGTTCGAAATCTGCCAAGCTGAGGGGCGTGCCATTGATCGCCAGGGCGCCATCGGCGGCGATGCGCAGCACCAGCGGCGCCTCGTCCGCCGGCGGCAGTTGCTCGACTTGGCGGCGCTCCTGTCGCGGCGTGTGCACCCAGAAGCGCTGCGCCAGCAGCGGCGTGATCACCAGAAAGATGATCAGCAACACCAGCACGACGTCGACCAGCGGCGTGACATTGATCGACGGTTCGGGAGCTCGGCTAGCTCCGCTCTCGACCTTCATTGCGCCAGCTCCGGCAGAGGCGGCGGCTTCTCGCTCGCCATCAGGGCTACACCGGAAAAGCCGAGCGATTGGGTACGTTCGAGCAATATCCGCACGTCGCCGTAACGCAGGCCCGCCGCCGCACGCACGGCAAGCCGGCGTAGCGGATCGGCGGCGCGGGCCTCCACCAGCGCTGCGACGACTCCGTCCAAGTCGTACTGCCGGCCGTCGAGATGGAACTCGCCGGCGCGGGCAATGCTGATTTTCAACGGGTCGACGCCACCGGCCAAACGAGGATCGGGATGTGCTACGGCAGGCAGCGTCAGCGGAACCTCCTGGTCCATCCGCGGCGCGACCACCATGAAGATGATCAACAGCACCAGGACCACGTCGACCAATGGGGTGACGTTCATCTCGGGTGCGGCAACGATCGCCCCGGCGCGGCGCGAGGATTGACGCGGTCTGGGCATCGGCAACTCGTTGGAGAGTCGCTTCGGCGAAGTCAAGGAACCCGGCCGCTTGGCCTTAGCCGAGGCAATGTGATCCAGCCCTCTCGCCGTGGGCTGCGGTTCAGGTAAGTCTAACCCGGTTCGAGTGTGAGAACTTGAAAGTATTGCGTTGGTTGATTTGGGCCGCCGTGATCGTGGCGGTGCCGCTATTGATCCTCGGCGTGGCGCTGGTGCTGCGCCTGCGCCATGCGCCCATTCCGGTCGACGTGGCGGCCGAGAAGATCCGCCTGGCGTTGCCCCGTGTCTCGCCCGAGCTCGATTGGCATGTCGGCGGCGTCGATCTCGCTTGGGGAGGCTGGCGCCGCGGCATCCGCGTGCGCGCCCGCGGAACGCGATTGATCGATCGCAGCGGCAAGCCGGTACTGCAGCTGCCGGTGGTCGGCGTTCATCTCGCCATTCGACCGCTGCTGCGCGGCGAGCTGACCATTGGGGCGGTCGAGCTGATCCGGCCGCGGCTGCAATTGCTGCGCGATGCACAAGGCAGGTTGTCGCTGACGGTCAGCTCGCCCAAGGCGAAGCAGCAACCCGACAGCGGCATCGCTGCTCTCGAGGCGCTGCGTACCGTGCTGCAGCAGCAGGACGGCGATCTCCGTCACATCGTCATCAAGCACGGCCAGATCATCATCACCGACGAGCAGCTCGGTGGCGGCTGGTTCGTCGATCGCGCCGATGTCGATCTCGCCCGCACCCGTGAGGGGTTGGCGGCGGCGATCGATGCGACCATGACGGTCGAGCACAGCACGATCAACCTCCAAGCCCAGGCGAGTCTCGGTGCTCCCGCGCCGCATGTTTTCGAGGCCGCGATCACCGTGCCCGAGCTGCCGGTGCCGGCGCTGGAGACGCTGTGGCCCATTGGTCTGTCGACCAAAACGCGCAAGTGGATCGTCGAGAACATCACCACCGGCCATGTCAGCCGATTACATGCCGAGCTGCACAGCCAGCTCGATCTCAGCGACCGGCCGCCGAAAGCTCCGCCGCGCTCGCGCCTGGAGCGGGTGACCTTGCAAGGTGGATTCGAGGTCGAAGATATCAGCGTCCGCTATCTCGACACCATGCCCCCGGCGACGGATATCCGCGCCCGCGCGCGCATCGCGCTAGACGGGCTTTCCTTCGAGGTTGCATCGGCGAAGCTCGAGACCATCGCCATCGGTCCGGCGCACGTGCGCCTCGACGGGTTGCGTCGCGATCAGCCCCGGATCGTCGTCGATGCCAGCACCCGCGGCACACTCGCCGAGACTTTGGCGATTCTCGACCATGAGCCGCTGCACGTCGCGCGCAGCATGAAGCTCGATCCTGCCGCAGCGGAGGGCGCGATGGAGTCGCAGATCAAGTTCGATTTTTCGCTCAAAGGTCCGATCGACGGCAAGAATCTCGGTCTCGACGCCCGCGGCAAGCTCCGCGATGTCCGCCTACCCGATGCGTTCAATAGCTGGACAATCGATCAAGCCGATCTCGAGGTTGCGGTCGACGACGATTCGGTGGTCGTCAGTGGACCGGCGCGAATCGCCGGCGTGCCCCTGGAAGCACAGTGGAAGGAGAAGCTGCACGGCGGCGGCGATCCGCGCCGCGAGATGTCTTTCGCCGGCACCGTCAGCAACGAAGACCGGCGCAACCTGGGCACGGCGCTCGAATGGATCGACGGGCCGGTGCCGATCGAGATCGATCTGACCCAAGGATGGGACGCCGATCCGGTGATCGAGCTGCGCGCCGATCTGACCGATGCCAATGTCGCGGGAAGCTTCGGCTTGCGTAAGCCGACCGGCGACAGCGGCGTGCTGCGGGCGCGGGTGCGCTTGGAGGACGATCGAGTCCGGGAGATCGAGTCGTTGCGGTTCGAGGCGCCGGAGACCTCGATTCTGGCGACGGCGCAACGCAGCGAGTCCGGCTGGCGCAGCATAGACGCTTCCGGCGCGTTGCGCGCCGCTCCCTTCCGTTTCGTCCTCCAGCCCGGCGAACCGAGTGATACCTTCGCGCTCAGCTCCGAGGATGCAGCGGCACTGGTGCGCGTCGTCGGCTTGTACGGCGAAGGACGCGGCGGCACGCTGAGTATCGACGGCCGAGTCGACCTGGACGACCCGCAGCTAGCCTACGATGCCACGGTTCGCGTTGAAGACTTCGTCGCCGGGCAGGCGCCGACCTTGGCCAAGATTTTGTCGCTGGCATCCTTCAGCGGCATCCAGCAGGTGATGACGAGCCAAGGCATCCGTTTTCATCAGATAGCGGCGGCGGTCTCCGGCAATCGCGATCGTATCGAAATTCGTGACGGCGCCGCAGCGGGTAAGACGCTCAGCTTAATCATCGACGGCGAAGCCGATCGCGGCCAAAACCACTTGGCGCTCAACGGCACTCTGGCGCCCGACTACTATGGCTTGAACCGCATGTTGAATCGGGTGCCGGTGCTCGGGAAATTGCTGACCGACGACGGCGCCGGGGTGATGGCGGTCAGCTTCACCATCCGCGGCCCATTCGATAAGCCGGAGGTGAAGATCGATCCGCTGAAAACGCTGACCCCGGGCCTGCTGCGCCAACTCGGTCGCTTGTTCGAAGATCAACCGCCAGCGGTCCCCGGCGGATGACGCGACCTGGCTGTACAAATATCGCCTTTTGGCGGCAGAAAGATCGGAAGGCCTCGGCAAGGAGCAGCAATGAAGGTTTGGCAAGCGCAGCGGATGTCGCTGGTGGTAGCGCTGCTGGTGATCGCCAGCGGCTGTTCAGCATCGCGTGTTTCACGCACCCCGACGATCGGCGATTACGACTACTGCGTCGTTCATGAGGAGGATGCACACGGCTACGGCGAGCAGGTTCGTAGCATCCTCAGTCAGAGCTTCGTTGTTCTCGACGAGCAGGATCCGCGTCTGCGCGAGGCGGCGGTGCGGCACCGCACCTGTGCCGTATCCCTGCGCTGGCGACGAGGCTTCTGGTACACCCCGGTCTGGGCCGAGGTCAGCGATTACGACAGCGGCGAGGTGGTTCTGCGTACGGAAGTCCGCGGCCCAGGCTTGTGGAGCGGTGTACCTGCCGCGGTGCCCCTGGCGATCCAGGACATCGTCGCCGCACGAGTCAGCGCCGGACCGTTGTACATCGACACGCAACGCCAACCGACCTTCGAAGAAGCGCCGCTCGGTAGCGGTGCACCGCGTACTGCGGTGGAGACTTTGCCGGCGGCGCGGCCCAAAGCCGAGCGGTTGCGCGAGCTGCGCGAGCTATATGACGATGGCCTGATCTCCGAGCGCGAGTACGAAGAAGAACGCAGCTACATCATTCGGGAGTGAGCCGGCCGTGAGCCGAGATACCTGCAGCTTCTGCCGCGGCATGGCGCAGTACCGCAGCTATGCCAGCAACGCCGAAAGTATGCATGCCGGTTTGCTGGTGGCCGACCTGCCGGCATCTTACGCGATCTTGTCGATCGACCAGTTCTATCGCGGCTACACTGTGGTGTTGGCCAAGACGCACGCCACCGAGCTGTTTCATTTGCCCCAGGACGAAGCGGATCAGTATCTGCGTGACATGCAGGCGATCGCCAAGGCGATCGCCGATGCCTTCGCGCCGCGCAAGATGAACTACGAGCTGCTCGGCAACACCGTGCCGCACCTGCACTGGCATCTCATTCCTCGCTACGGCTGGGATCCCAATCCGACCCGCCCGGTCTGGGAGTACCAGCATCAGCCGGTGCTGCTCGACAGCGACAGCTATGCCGAGCTGGCCCGCGAGATCCGAGCCCGACTCACGCCGCGCGCCTGAGCTTAGGGCCACTCTCCAGATCGATCGTTTGATCCACGGAAAGCCGCCCGAGTCTCGTTGACTTGCCGCCGGGGGGCGCCTATCACCGGCGGCCTGGCCAAATTCCCACCCGCTGCGCCGCCATCCAGCGCCGCGCCCTCATTGATCTACAGCTACATCGGAGCACCATGACTTTCGCTACCGCGACTGCCCGCACCCTTGTCAATCCGGCCGACGCTTTGGAGCGCGCTTGCGCCCACCTGCTCTCGCTGCAGAGCCCCGACGGTTGGTGGAAGGGGGAGCTGGAAACCAACATCTGCATGGACGCAGAAGATCTGCTGCTGCGCGAATTTCTCGGCATCCGCACACCGGCCGAGACGGCGCAGGCCGCCACCTGGATTCGCTCGCAGCAGCATCCCGACGGCGGTTGGGCTATCGCTCATGGAGCGCCCGTCGACCTCTCCGCCAGCGTCGAAGGCTATGCCGCTTTGCGTCTCGCCGGCGATCCCGCCAACGCCGCGCACATGAGGCGTGCCCGCGAGCAGATCCTCGAGCTTGGCGGGCTCGAGCGCTCGCGCGTGTTCACCCGCATCTGGCTCGCCCTCTTCGGCTTGTGGTCATGGCAGGAATTGCCGGCGCTACCGCCGGAGATCATCCTGCTGCCGCCGTGGTTTCCGCTCAACATCTACGACTTCGCCAGCTGGGCGCGGCAGACGATCGTTCCGCTGACGATCGTCTCGGCGCATCGGCCAAAGCGGCCGATCGCGTTTTCCCTGCACGAGCTGTGGCGCGGCGACGCTTCGCCGAGGAAGCGCGCTGCGATCCATACCTGGAGTGGCGCGTTCGAGCGTCTCGACAGCTTGCTGCATCGCTATGAGCGCCGGCCGTGGCGGCGGCTGCGACAGCGCTCGCTGCAGGTGGCGACCGAATGGATTGTACGACGTCAGGAGGCCGACGGATGCTGGGGCGGCATTCAGCCGCCGTGGGTGTATTCGTTGATGGCGCTGCACCTCCTCGGCTACCCACTCGATCATCCGATCATGAAGAAGGGCCTCGAAGGTCTCGATCGCTTCGCCATCATCGATGACCGCGGCCGGCGAATGGAAGCGTGTCAGTCACCGGTATGGGACACTTGCCTCGCTGCGCTCGCGTTGCTCGACGGCCAGGTGCCCGGCGATCATCCGGCGTTGGTTCGCGCCGCCGGCTGGTTGATGGATCAGGAGATCCGCCATGCCGGCGACTGGGCGGTGCGCCGGCCGAATCTTCAACCGAGCGGCTGGGCCTTCGAATTCGAGAACGACACCTATCCCGATATCGATGATACCGCGGAAGTGATCCTCGCATTGCGCCAGATCGATCACCCTGATCGCGACCGCCGCGACCAAGTGATCGCCCGAGCCCGCGCCTGGGTGCTTGGTATGCAATGCCGCGACGGCGGCTTCGCCGCTTTCGATGTCGACAATGTCCGCGGTCTTTGCCGGGAAATTCCGTTCTGCGACTTCGGCGAGGTGATCGACCCGCCGAGCGCGGACGTCACGGCGCACGTGCTGGAGATGCTGGCTGCGGAAGGACTGGCGGGCGAGGTCCGCGGCGTTCGCGCCCGCGATTGGCTGCTGCGCGCCCAGGAAGCCGACGGCTCCTGGTTCGGCCGCTGGGGTGTCAATCACATCTACGGGTGCGGCGCGGCGGTGCCCGCGCTGCGACGGGCTGGGCTGTCATCGGACTCCGCCGCGATCGCCGCCGCAGTGCGCTGGATCGAGGCGCATCAGAACGACGACGGCGGCTGGGGCGAAGATGTACGCTCCTACGAAACTCCCGCGTGGCGCGGGCGCGGCAAGTCGACGGCGTCGCAGACAGCTTGGGCATTACTCGCGCTGCTCGATGGCGACAGCGACGCGCAGTCGATCGAGCGCGGCATCGATTACCTGATCGCGACGCAACGAGAAGACGGCGGCTGGGACGAAGAGGCCTGCACCGGCACCGGTTTCCCATCGGACTTCTACATCAAGTACCACATGTATCGGCTGTACTTCCCGATCATGGCGCTCGGCCGCTTCGTCCGCCGCGACTGACGCATCGCCCGACGACCACAACTCTTGCCTCCTTATCGCCTGCCTGAGGGAGACGGCTCTTCTTCCAGGTGTGCTGCGCAGCTATGGTGCCGCCATGAGCCTGACTACCACCGCAAGTGGACTGCAATACGAAGACACCACCGCCGGCACCGGCGACGAAGCCAAGTCCGGTCGTACCTGCCAGATGCATTACACCGGCTGGCTGTGGGTCGAGGGCGCCAAGGGTAAGAAGTTCGACAGCTCGCACGATCGTCGCTCGCCGTTCTCGTTCCGCCTCGGCGCGGGCGAGGTGATCCAAGGATGGGACGAAGGCGTCGCGGGCTTGAAGGTCGGCGGCAAGCGCACGCTGATCATTCCCGCGGAGCTCGGCTACGGCCGGCATGGGGCCGGCGGGGTGATTCCGCCGAACGCGACCCTGCTGTTCGAAGTCGAGCTGCTCGGCGTACGTTGAGCTGCGAATGCGGCGGGTGGCGATGCGGCTGCTGAGCGCGGCAGTGCTGTCGGCGCTGCTGATCGCACCTTGGTCACGACCTGCGGCCGGGCAGTGCCGCGGTGATTGCAATGCCGACGGTGCGGTCACCGTCGACGAGCTGATCACCGGTGTCAGCATCGCTCTCGGCACCGCGGCCCTCGACCAGTGCCGCGCCATCGACGGCAACGTCGATGCGAGCGTCACTGTAGATGAGATTATCGCCGCGGTGACGACTGCGCTCGACGGCTGTCCCGATGCGGCTGCGCGTGTTCTCGCTTTCAGTCGCGCCGGACAAATGGCGTCGTTCGATGTGTCGCCGCCGTGG
>DASPMH010000343.1:0-3227 GCA_035627175.1 Terriglobales bacterium
GCGCTCGGTAAGAGCGCGGCAGCTGTAGCTGCGCTCGGTAAGAGCGCGGCAGCTGTAGCTGCGCTCGGTAAGAGCGCGGCAGCTGTAGCTGCGCTCGGTAAGAGCGCGGCAGGTGTAGCTGCGCTCGGTAGAGCGCGGCAGCTGTAGCTGCGCTCGGCAGAGCGCGGCAGGCCCACCGTGCCGCAGCCCAAGCGCGCTCGCAGAGCGCGCGCTACAGCGCGACGGTGCTTTCATTGTTGCCCTGACTTGGATAACCAAATGCGCCGGAGGTACCGCACCAGTATGTTATTCGAGCAACTTCTTTCGCGTGAGTTCCTCAGAGTCGCGGAGCAGGCCGCCATCGCTGCCGCCCGCACCATGGGTCAGGGCGATCGACACCATGCCGACCAGGTCGCCGTCGAAGCGATGCGCCAGGCGATGGACCAGCTCTCGATGCGTGGCGAGATCGTCATCGGCGAGGGCGAACGTGACGAAGCGCCGATGCTCTACATCGGTGAGAAGGTCGGACGCGGCGGCGCCGACGATCCCGAGGTGTCGATCGCCGTCGATCCGCTCGAAGGCACCAACCTCTGCGCCACCGGCTCACCCGGGTCGATCGCAGTGCTGGCAGCTTCGAACAAAGGCGGCCTCCTCAATGCACCTGATTGCTACATGGAGAAGCTGATCGTCGGCCCGGCCGCCAAAGGTTTCGTCCACCTCGACGCGGGCGTCGCCCAGAATCTGAAGGCGATCGCGCGCAGGTTGCACCGGGCCGTCAGCGATCTGGTCATCGTCGTCCTCGATCGGCCGCGGCACGAGAAGCTGATCGAAGAGATCCGCCGCGCCGGCGCTCGCATTCGGCTGATCACCGATGGCGACCTTTCGCCAGCCATCTCCGCCGCCGTTCGTGGCACCAACGTCCATGCGGTGATGGGCACCGGCGGTGCGCCGGAAGGCGTGATCTCCGCGGCCGCGCTGCGTTGTCTCAACGGCGGCATGGAAGGTCGGCTGGTGCCGTTCAAGGAGGGTCCGGAAGAGCGCAAGAAGTTCGAGGAGCGCCTGCTGTCGATGGGCATCAAGGACCCCGACCGCGTCTATACCGAACGCGATCTCGCTCCCGGCCAAGAGATCATCTTTGCGGCAACGGGGGTCACTGACGGCTCGATGCTGCGTGGCGTGCGCTTCTTCGGTCACGGCCAACGCACCCACTCGGTGGTGCTGTCGCTGCGCGACCGCATGGTGCGCTTCGTCGACACCGTCCATCTCGATGGCCAGCCGGACGCTGTCGTCGAGTTCTAACGAGCGATGAAGCGGGTCCTGCTGCTGCTCGGGACCTTGCTCGCTCTGCTGTTGGGGGTGGTCGCCGGCATACTCGGCTATGCCCATTGGCGGGTTCGTTCGGTGCGGCCGCCGCTGCCGGCGATCGCCGCGATCACCACCGCCGTCGACGGCGGCGACCGCCCGCAGCGCCTATCGTACGTCAATACCGCGACGCAGAAGATGCCACGCAACTCGGTGCTGTCGTCGAGTGACGATCCCAATCCCGAGGCGGCGTACCTCATGAGTCATCCGTCTTTCGTCCTCGAGTGGCGCGATGGACGGATCTTGCTGGTCGACGCCGGCATGAGCCGCGAGGGTGCGCTGCAGTTCGGAAGGCCGATCGAGACCCTCGGCGCCGATCCGATCCAACCGTTGACATCGACCGCCGACACCTTGCGCGATGCCTGCGGCCGCGTCACCGCCGTGGTCTTCACCCATCTCCACATCGATCACGTCGGCGGTATCGAGGAGTTGTGCCGCTGTGCCGGTCGTAAGGTGAAAGTCTTTGTCACTCCGGCGCAGGCACGGGTAACCAACTACACCACCAGCGGGGCCCGCTCGTTGCTCGATCAGGCGCCGTGTGTCGAGCTGGTCGAGCTGCCCGGCGACGGGCCGCTATGGAGCCTGCCCGAGCTCGGCGGCGTCGCGATCGCCCACGCCGGAGGGCATACCCCGGGCTCCCAGGTCGTCTTTGCCAGCACCAACGGCGGCGACCGCTATGCTTTTACCGGTGATCTGGTCAACCACATCGACGGCGTCCGCCACAACGTGCCGAAACCGTCGTACTACAGCCTGCTGATCGTCCCGGAAGACCGCGAGCAGCTCGAGCACTGGCGCCAGCTACTGCAGCAGCTCAGCAACCAAGGCTACCAGCCGGTGGTTGCCCACGACCAGTTGGCGATCGAAGCACTCGGCATACCCAAGCTGCGCTGAGCTCCGCTGTAGCTGCGCTCGGTAGAGCGCGGCAGGTGTAGCTGCGCTCGGTAGAGCGCGGCGGGTGTAGCTGCGCTCGGTAGAGCGCCGCAGGTGTAGCTGCGCTCGGTAGAGCGCCGCAGGTGTAGCTGCGCTCGGTAGAGCGCGGCAGGTGTAGCTGCGCTCGGTAGAGCGCGGCAGGTGTAGCTACGCTCGGTAGAGCGCGGCAGGTGTAGCTGCGCTCGGTAGAGCGCCGCAGGTGTAGCTGCGCTCGGTAGAGCGCGGCGGCTCGGCTCACCTGCCCCGTCTACCGACGGCAGCTACATTACCAGCAGATCAGGTTGAGATTGCCGTCAGCTGCGGCGCCGCAGTTGGGGCGAACTTGGAACTGTGTACGCTCCGCTTCGGCTTCCTCGAGCTGGTCCGCGCCCGGCGTCATCGGTTGATCGAAGATGAAGGCCGTGGCGACGATGACGACGACTGCATAGACGCCGACGGCGATGCCGGCGTAGATCCACTCGTGGTGCGCTTGGGCCTTAGCTGGATTGCCGAGGGTGACGCCCACCATCAACGCCAAGGCCACCATCGATGCAGTCAATCGCTTCCGAAACATCCACGCTCCTCCTCTTCCCCTAGGCAGCGCCGTCACTCGGGCGGCTTGACGAAAACGTCATGGCAGCTTTTGCACTCTTTGAATAAATTCGCCACCGCCTCGCGAACATCTCCGTTGCCCTTGGCAGCGTCGCGCGTCGTTGCCGCGACGGAAGCGAAGCGATCGACGAAAGTCCGAAACATCGGAAAGCTCTCGAAGACCACCGGGGCGCTGTGCGACGGCTCCATGTCGGAGCCAAACAGGTACTTGTCGCGCATCGCCTCGGCCAGCAGGCGAATACGCTCGGCGGGGGCGGCGACCGAGCCGAACTCTCCCGTCTTCATCAGCTCACCGATCAGCTTGGCGTCGCGGCCGATCTGCTGCATGTCCGCTTGTCGCTCCTTGACCAAGCCGGCGAGCCTTC
>DASPMH010000344.1:0-2760 GCA_035627175.1 Terriglobales bacterium
GCACGCTCGGCAAACAGCTCGAGGCAGGCGGGTTGAGCCGTCTCGATGTCCGCGGGCTGCGCCGGCTCAAAGGCGAGCTGGACATTGTCCTACAGCTGCGACCCGATGACGCCCGAGCGTTGACGGCGAAGGGGATTCTGCTGATCGAGCTGCCGCGGTTGCTCGGCGGCAATCGCCGGGGAGGCGAAGGGCTGCTGCGTCGCGCCTTGAGTGTCGATCCGACCAATGAGCGAGCCCGCAGCGCGCTCGCCGAATCGCTCGACGGGCGCGGCCGCAGCGTCGAAGCCCGGGTCATCAGCGGAGAAGCGGTAGCAGGCAATCTGCCGGTGACCGCCGACTGAGATGGACCGCATCGCGATCCGCGCGGAGCGCCGTATCCGAGCGCCACGGGGCAGGGGTGTAGCTCACCGGTTGGTCAAACCGCAGCCCGTACGGCGCAAACGGCGCTGGGGCACGCGTCACTACCTGCGCCGCGCCCGCTCGCAGCGGCGTACCGAGCGCAACGCTTGGATGCTGATGCTGTTCGTCACCACCTTCTGCGTCGTCACCCTCCTACTTGCCATCTAGAAGGTGTTGGCCGCCGCGCTCTGCCGAGCGCAGCTACAGGTGTGCGCCCCCTTTCCCAAAGGGCTGAGGCTTTCGCCGGCGAAAGCCTCAGCGCCGCAGGCGCGGGGGATTTCCGCTCTGTTGGCCGCCGCGCTCTACCGAGCGCGGCTACAGTCAGCCGCGCTGGCGGGGGCGGTGGGTGGCGATACGGAAGGGGAGCGATGTCGCCCACCAGGCTAGCCAGGCTGGCCAGGAGCAGTCGTGCGCTCGGGCCGACCAGAGCTTGTTACCCGATCCCTGCCATGCGGGTGCAAACTGCAGCGGGCGCGCGCTGGTAAGCGGGCCGGGCAAGCTTCGCTCGGGCAGCGCCGCGGCGAGGTGCGGCGCGTACGGTCGCGCGTCGGTCAGCTCGAGACAGAGGTCGAGAAGAGCGGTGCTAGCGCGGTAGCTTCGCTCGCGCCGCCGGTGCTCGAAAAAGCTCTGCCAACCGATCTCGGCGTCGACGGCGATCGCCAACAACGTCAGGTCGAGCACGTTCTTCAGCTTGCCGCTGCCGCGCTCGAGGTCGCGCAGCAGCGACAAGACCGCGAAGACGAGCTCGTGCTCGTCGCCGAGGACCTCGTACTCGCGCCCCGCCAAAGTGAAGCCCTGCCGTTGTTGCCACAGCTCGGCTTCGTCGATGCGCAGGGAAGGGTGGCGCGACAGGCGCCAATGGAGATCGAGCTTGGCGCTGCCGCGGTCGAAGTCGAAGCCGTGGACGAAGAAACAGGTCAGCGCTTGCGAGATCAGCACTCCCGAGCGTTCGCGGAAGCCGGCCGAGCGCAGCATCGCAAAGACGGCGGTGCGGTCGTTGCCTGGAATCAGCAGATCGAGATCGGCGTATTCGCGCGCTTGGGCATGGCCGTAGAGGCGCACGGCAAGGTACGGCCCCTTGAGCAGGAGAAATTGTTGGCCGTTGGCGCGGAACAAGTCGTCGAGCTCGGCGAGACATTCGAGCAGTACCGCGGTGCGCGCCGTTCGCGCCTGGCGGCGATCCTCCAGCAGCTGCCGCTGCTCCGGTGGCAGTAGCTCGCGCCGATCGGTCCGCTCGAGCGCGTCGAGCAGGACCGTCGACAGACCGTGGCTCGCGGCAAAGCCCGCCAGACGCTTGGGGGAGAAGCCGCGGCCTGCAGTGGCGCTGCTGACCGGTTCGCGCCGAACCAGACGCAGCATCAGGCGCAGATCGTCGATCCAGGCGGTGGACATCGATCGCAGCGCTTTAGGCGGCAGTCGAGCTCGCGTCAATTCGCGGCGGCGCCCCTCCTTTCCCAAAGGGCTGAGGCTTTCGCCGGCGAAAGCCTCAGCGCCGCAGGCGCGGGGAGTTCTGGGTGGGTACCGAGTAGCCCGACGCGTCGCGCACCCTGCGCGCTCTGCCGAGCGCAGCTACACCTGCCTGCAGGGGTGGCATTGTGTATACGAAAGGTATACATGCGATCACAATTCTTTGGAGGTGTTCATGGCTCGACCCGAACGTAATGAGCGAGTGATCCACGCTCGCATCCCTGAATCGCTGGACGACGAGGTCCGCCGGCACGCCGGCAGTCTCGGTGTTTCGGTTTCCAACCTGGTTCGCAACATCCTCGAGAACGCCTTCGGCCTGGTCGAGGATATCGTCGCCGACAGCGCCGAGATCGCCCGCAGCGCCCGCGGCGAAGCCGGTAGCACCTCGGCCAACCGCCGCACCCAGGCGCCGGTGGTGCTCGGCTGGACGGTAGCTTTCCTCAACCTCAACGCCATCTGCGAGGCCTGCAACGCCGTGCTCCCCAAGGGCAACCAAGCCGCGGTTGGCGTGCTGCGCGGCACCGGGCCGACGCCGTTCCGCTGCCTGCCCTGCGTCGAGCGCCTCGGCGCGCCGGAGACCTTCGATGCCCCAAAGTGAAAGCTATCAAGAAGATTTCCTGGGCCAGCTCGGTAGCGCGGCCGGCGAGCTCCTCGGTAACCTCGCCGCCAATCTCGAGCAGTTGCTGGAAGAGGCGAGTCACGATTCCCGCGAAGTGATCGAGCACGCCTGCGCCCTCTATGACGACGTGCAGTCGATCGCCCACGATATCGTCCGCGCCACGCCGCGCTTCGCCCGCATCACCCGCGACGTGCTCCACATCGCCGCCGGGTACCGCCTGCACGCCTCGCTCGACCGGGGTGCTGCGGCCGAGGTTCTCGGCGCCGAGGTCAGCG
>DASPMH010000345.1:0-4110 GCA_035627175.1 Terriglobales bacterium
GCCCGGCTTGCTCGCTCGATCGCTTGCGGCTCAGCTACGGGGACCGATCGGTTTTGATCTCGCCGCGCGAGCGTGAGGCGTTCCTCGCCGATCTGCGCAGTCGCAATCCGAACATTCAGTTCTTCGCCTAGCAGAATCGCAGCTCAGGGCTTCGGGATGCGAATGGTTTTACTGATCATCAAGCTGCCGGAGATCGCAAACAGCACCACCATCAGATGCATTCGCCACTCGCCGATGGTAACCGGCAGCAGCAGATCGAGTGAATACGCCAGCATCAGCAACGCCAGGGGGATGATACTCGACGGGATCGGCGTTCCTTCGAAGTAGCGCACCTTGCCTTTATCGTCCGCCAGCGTCTCGGCGGTGATGTTGAAGCGCGCCAGCCGGCTCAGTCCGCACACCGCAAAGTAGGTCAACACCACCTGGTCGAGCTCGGTGTCGAGTCCGATCGCGAAAGCGATCGTCGCGGGAGCGACTCCGAACGAGATCACGTCGGCCAGCGAGTCGAGCTCTCGCCCGAGAGGCGAGGCTTTGCCGCGCCAGCGGGCCACCGAGCCATCGAGGACGTCGAACAACAGTGCCAGCGGCACCAGCGCGGCGGCGATCCATAGATGTCGCGGCAGCCCGGCATCTTGAAAGCGCATCGCGTGAAATATCGCGCCCATGCCGCAACAGCCATTGGCAATGGTGAACAGGTCCGCCAGCTGAAAGCTGCGGATCATCGAAAAATGCTTCTTCTCCACTGGCCGACCTCCGCTGCCACCGGCGTCGCCCAAGGCGATCACCGCGCGTGGATGTATTCCACCCCCGAGCCTGAGCACATCGCGCCGCTGCGCGCCACCGTCCGCCGCTGGTGTCAGTCATGATCGACGAACGGCAGCGGGCTGACCTGCTCCCAGCGCGGCAAGCGCCGCTCGCCGTCGACTTGACTCAACGAGATCGCCAGCGGCCCGATGCTCTCGAGGCGCACCCGTATCGCTGCGCCAGGCTCGGCAACGATGCCGAGAGTTGCTTCGAACCCTTCAGCGGCGCTGACGAAGCTACCGTTGTCGACTTCGACCCGCCCCGAGAACTCGAGCTGCAGCGCTTGCCACGGGCCGTTCCAGCGGCCGGACCACTCGTGGATCACCGCACCGCTACAGGCGGGCTCGAGGTGCGGCATTGCCCGCAGGAACAGAGTTGGCATCGACATCTCCCCCTGCCCTTCGCTACAGCGATAGCGATACCGCCAGCCATACTGGCCCAGCCAGGCCCAATCCTCTGCGTCGATGCGCGCCGAGAAGGCACGGCCGACCGCGGCAACGCGATTTTGACCGAGGAGATCGAGATAGAACGCTTGCAGCGGGGTACTCATCCAATCGAACAGATGCAGCACCGGCCGCGGCTGCGACCGCCACCAACTGCCGGCGTGAAGAAATTCATAGTCGTTGTCGACTTGGCCATGCACGCCGAAGTACGCGCCGAGTGAAGCCGAGGGCAAAAAGCGCGGATGCGGCGGATCCGGCAACCCGAGCACCACTGCCGTGCGCTCCCAATCGAATCGCGCCCGCGCATCCGGCGGCCAGAACGCCGGCGCGAAGTACATCGCGACTCCTTGCCCGGCGACGATGAGGACGATCGCCGCGATGACCCCCGCTCGCCAAATGCTCGACTGCGCTACCCCGCTCCAGGTCGCGGCGCGGTCGAGCCCGAGGGCAGCCGCCAAGGCGACGAAGGGAAAGGCCATCATCATGCGGTGGGTGCTCGGTGCCAGTCCCTGGCTCAACAGCGACGGCGTCAGGCCGAACAAGAAGCCGGCGAGCAAGAAGATGCCGCGCCTGCCGCCTAGGATGACACCTGCGATCGCGAGCAGCAGCACGGCGCGCGGATGCAACCCCGCAGTCTGAATCGCCATCCAACCGTCACGCGCGACCGGCTCGACGAACACCCGCAAGGTAAAGGCGAGCTTGCGCACCGACCCCAGCCACGGCGAGCCGAACAGCTCGTGATCGCCATGCCGCTGGAAAACACCGAGCAGTGACGGAAGATTGGCGAAGAAGAAAAACGACCACAGACCCAGGCCGAGAGCGACCGAAGCCAGTAGGCGCCAGCGCTGCCGCGGCGGCGCCAGTACGCACGCGAGCAAGAGCAGTGGGACCATCGAGCGGCCGACCGGATAATCGTAGAGCAGCAGCCCGAGGCCGATGCCACCCGCGACCGCGGTGATCCAGCTCCCTTGCTGCCAGATCAGCAGCGCTGCTGCGGCGAGAGTCAGCATCTGATGCAACAGGAGCTCGCCGCCGAAACATACCCGGCCGTAGAAGAGCATCGCCGGAAGGGTCGCCAGCCACGTCGCCGCGGCCAAGGCAGCAAGCCGCTGCATCCTGAGTGCCCGCGCCAAAATGAACCCAGCCGGCACCGCGAGAGCGCCGCACACGGCGGAGTAGCCACGCACCACCCAGTGGCTGGCGCCGAGCAACGGCAGAAGCTGCGACTGGAACAACGCCGGGAACAGCAGCGAGCCTTCGACACCTTGGCGATAGATCGGCCCGTCGCGCAATGCCACGACACCCTGCACCACGGCCTTGGCCTCGTCCTCGTTCCAGCCTGCGGGGAATTGGTTCGGGAAGATGCACCGCAAGAGCAGCGCTACCGCGGTCAGCAGCGCCACCGCCAGCACGGTGGGTGCGCCTTCGCGGCGCAGCCACGCACCGATCGCGACCAGGTAAAAGGCGAAGATCGCAATCGCCAGCAGCGGCGCCATCAGCACTTGCCGGCGACCGGATCGTCGCGAGCTCAGTCGCGATCGAGGACGAAGGTCAGCAGTCCGCCGAACACGCCTTCGTCGGTCTGCTGATCGAAGCGCATTCCGACGCGCTCCATCACCCGCACCGAGGCGCCGTTGGGAAGATCGGTGCGTGCATAGAGCCGGGTCCGGCCCAAACGATCGAAGCCGAAGCGCAACAAGGCCCGCGCGATCTCGGTGGCGTAGCCTCGGTGCCAATACTGCGGATCGAGGCCGTAGCCGAGCTCGAGCTCGACCGGCTCGCCGAACTCCTTCAAGTAACCGAAGCCGACGACGTTCTCTCCACGAACACCGGAGCTCTCATCGGCAAGCGCGGCGATCCACAAACCGTAGCGCTGTTTGGCGATGCCATCGACGAAATCAGCGATGGTCTCGGCGGCGGTATCGCGCGAAATCACTTCGCCGTCCCACAGGTAGCGGCGTACCTCGGGATCGGTCCACAGATCGTGCAGTAGGTCGATATCCGCCGCGGTTGCCAGCCGTAGCCGCAGCCGCTCGGTGACGATGGTTTCAGGGCCGAACATGCCGGCGCTCTACCCCAACCGACTCCGCCGCGGCAAACAGGCCGTGGTCACCGCGCTAACGCGGTGACCACATTGCGGATCAACCGCATCCCCGCGTCCTCCGCCAGCGTCAGGATCGACTCGGGGTGAAACTGCACCGCGGCGCAGGGCAGATCGCTGTGCTCGACCGCCATCACCACACCGTCTTCGGTTTCGGCGGTGACGCGCAGATCTGCCGGTACCTGGTCGCGCACCGCGAAAAGCGAATGGTAGCGGCCGGCGGTGAACCGGCGCGGTAGACCTTCGAACAGACGGCCGCCGCGGACCTCGATCAGCGACGGTTTGCCGTGCATCGGGTAATCGAGCACGCCGAGCTTGCCGCCGAAATGCTCGACCATGCCTTGCAGGCCGAGACAGACGCCGAACACCGGCAGCTGGCGCTCCATCGCGGCCGCGATCGTCTCCGAGACAGCGAAGTCTGCCGGCGAGCCCGGCCCCGGAGATAGCACCACCAGGTTGGGATCGATTCGATCGAGCTCGCACTGGTCGAACCCGGAGCGCAGGGTAATCACCTCGGCCCCGGTCTGGCGCAGATAGTTGGCGAGGGTGTGGACGAAAGAATCTTGGTGATCGACCAGTAGAATCCGTTTGCCGGCCCCCGGCTGCGGCACCGTCGGCTGGGGGTGCTCGGCTGTGGTCGGCGGCCGCAAGATCGCATCGATCAGCGCCGACGCTTTGGTGCGGGTCTCGCGCTCCTCTTCTTCGGGATTCGAGTCGTACAGCAAGGTCGCGCCGGCACGCACCTCGGCGACGCCGTCCTTG
>DASPMH010000346.1:0-2676 GCA_035627175.1 Terriglobales bacterium
TCGAGATGTCGGTCGAATATTCCAAGGTGCGCGAGCAGTTCGGTCGCAAGATCGGCTCGTTCCAGGCGATCAAACACATCGCTGCGGAGATGGTCAGTGAGATCGAGCCGGCGCGCTCGCTGCTGTGGTATGCCGCCTACGCCTTCGATCATGAGCCGAAACGCGCCGGCCTCGCCGCCTCGATGGCCAAGGCGCGGCTGAGCGACGTCTACTCGCGCACCGCCAATCGCGCTGTGCAGATCCACGGCGGCATCGGCTTCACCTGGGAGCACGACATGCAGCTGTGGTTCAAGCGAGCCAAATGGAACGAGGCGGCGTTCGGCGATCCGACTTATCATCGCGAGCGAGTGGCGCGCCTGGCGGGGTTCTGAATCTCCGTGCCAGCGCCACATACACACCCAACTCGCCGTTTCGTGGCGACTCTTTGAGCACTTCTTACACCCTACTTTTCACCTGACATAGTGCAAACCGAGGCAAGCGAGTTGGCAAGACGCTTGCAAAACTCCCGTCGAACCGAGCGAGCAGCGACGCTGCGAAGTGGTGCTCGGGTTCTGTGGGAAGGGTCCTGCAACAACAGATGGGAGAGGAAATGAGAGAGGGTACGATTATGCTCAAGTCGCGCAGGTTGGAGGAAGAGCTCAAGAAGTGGCGCGAATCCCGCGGCATGCAGACCGAATGTCGCACCGTCAAAGTCAACGGCCAGAGCGTCACCGTGCTGCAGCGCCCCAAGCGCTCGCGCTCGATGCTCGGCTGAGAGTCATCCCGCGGTGTAGCTGCCGTCGGTAGACGGCGGCAGGTGAGCGGAGCCGCCGCGCTCTCAGGTGAGCCGAGCCGCCGCGCTCTACCGAGCGCAGCTACACCTTGACCTTGCGGGCGATGATGCTGCCGATCAGCTGGAGCAGCGACGACAGCAGCACCACCGTGCCGCAGCCGATGACGTTGAACCAGAGAAAGCCGAGATCGGAGCCGAGGTAGAGCGCGATCACTCCCGCCTGGGCCACCAACGCTGCCAGCAGCACCGGCATGGCGGTGATGCGCGGCAGGAAGAACGCGACCACGAACAATCCGAGCATCGTGCCGTAGAAGATCGATCCTAGAATGTTGACGGCCTGAATCAGGTTGTCGAGCAAGGCGGCGAAGGTCGCGAAGGCGATCGCGACCAGCCCCCACATCACCGTAAAGAGCTTGGCCAAGCGCAGCTCGGTTCCGGGGCTCGCGCCGATCAGGCGCTGGTAGATGTCGACGGTCGTCGTCGAGCCGAGCGCCGACAGCTCGCCCGCGATCGAGCTCATCGCGGCGCAGAGAATTACCGCGATCATCAATCCGACGATGCCGCTGGGCACATAGCCTAAGACGAAGCTGAGGAAGATGTAGTCGGCGTCCTTGGTCTCGGCGTCGGGCAGAGCACGTACGACGAGCTCTTTCGCCTCCGCGCGCAGCGCAGCCGCCCCTCGAGCGGCGGCGCTCAGCGCGCTTTTCGCCGGCGCCTCGTCCGCAGTGCCGATCCCCGCGGTGTAGCGTTGCGCCGCGCTGCGTTGTTGCGCCAGCGCCTCGGTGTAGCGTTGCTCGAGGGTTGCGAGCTCGCCGGCGTAGGCCGTTCGTCCGACCTGCTCGAGCAGCGGCCGGTTGAACAAGATCGGCGGCGGCTCGAACAGGTGAAAGACGAACAGCATTGCGCCGATGAACAGAATGACGAACTGCATCGGGATCTTGAACAAGCCGTTGAACAGCAACCCGAGACGGCTCTCTGCCACCGAGCGCCCGGAGAGATAGCGCTGCACCTGCGACTGGTCGGTGCCGAAATACGCCATGGCGAGAAAGAACCCGCCGGCGATACCCGACCAGAAGTTGTAGCGATTGTTGAAGTCGAGATCGAAGCTGACCACGTTCATGCGATCGAGCGCGCCGGCGAGCTGGATCGCTTGCGGAAGAGAAACGTCGGCAGGCAGCTGCTGGATGATCAGCACCGCGGCAATAACCATCCCCGCGAGGATGACGATCATCTGCTGTTGTTGCGTCTGACTGACCGCCCGCGCTCCGCCGGAAACGGTGTAGGCGATCACGGCGATGCCCATCGTCGTCACCGTCCAATTGAGCGACCAGTCGAGAATCGCGCTCAAGATGATCGCCGGCGCGTACAAGGTGATGCCGGCGGCGAGTCCGCGTTGGACGAGAAAGAGCAACGCTCCGAGACAGCGCACGCGCACGTCGAAGCGGTGCTCGAGGTATTGGTAGGCAGTGTAGACGTTGAGGCGGTAGTAGATCGGTACGAATACCGCGCTGATCACCACCATCGCCAGCGGCAGGCCGAAGTAAAACTGCACGAAGCGCATGCCGTCCTCGTAGGCCTGCCCGGGCGTCGACAAGAAGGTGATCGCGCTCGCTTGCGTCGCCATGATGCTCAAGCCGATCGTCGGCCAGCGCAGAGTGTTGCCGCCGCGAAGGTAGCCTTGCAGATCGCGAACGTCGCGCGTCTTCCACACACCGTAGATGCCGATGAAGGCGAGCGTGCCGATCAGCACCGTCCAATCGAGAAGGGTCACGAGGCCCACCGCGTCAGTGCGTAGAACAGCGCGATCAGCAGCAGCGTCTCACCGATCACCAGTGCATAGAGATTGCGCCAGCGCGCCAACAGCGGCGGGGGCTCCTCCTCGACCGCCCGCGAATGGTCCTTGC
>DASPMH010000347.1:0-3101 GCA_035627175.1 Terriglobales bacterium
ACGGTGCTCGATGCGGCCCATGCCATCGCCTTCCAGTGCCGCCGCAATCTGGCGATTCGCAAACAGAGCCACCAAGAGCTGCTGCAGCAGCTGGCTACGGATGCCGCGCCGCGCGTCGATCCGTTCCAGCGCATCCACAAGCGCGAGGTCCACGTCGAGCCCGACATCCACAAGGTGCCGATCGAGCCGGAAGAGGACGTGCTGCTCTTCATTCGCGACCACAATCCCTATCTCGCCGAGTGGCAGAAGGATCTGCTGACGATCGTTCACGAGTCGACCCAATACTTCCTGCCGCAGATCGAAACCAAGATCATGAACGAGGGTTGGGCGACCTACTGGCACAAGCGCATCCTCGACAGCCTCGAGCTGCCCCAGGAGCTGCACCTGGAGTTCATCGTCCGACACAACCAGGTAGTCCGCCCCACGCCCGGCGGCCTCAACCCCTACCATCTCGGCCTGCGCGTCTGGGAAGACATCTTCCGGCGCTACGAGGAGCCGACCGGGGACGAGATCCGCAGCTTCGGCCCCGGCGGACGCGGCTTGGAGAAGCTCTTCGAAACCCGTGAGGTCGATCGCGATACTTCTTTCCTGCGCCGCCATCTCACCGAGAATCTCGTCCGCGACCTCAATCTGTTCGAGTACCAAGCTCAAGGGGACGATGTCATCGCGACCCACGTCGCCGATGAAGAGGGCTGGCGTGCGGTCAAAGAGACACTGGTCAAGAGCGTCGGGATGAACAGCTTTCCGGTGATCAAGATCGTCGACGCCGACTACGGCCGCAACCGCACCCTGTACCTGGCGCATGAGCACGACGGCCGCGATCTCCAGCTCGACTATGCCGAGAAGACCCTCGCCTACCTGTACAGTCTGTGGCAGCGCGAGGTCGCGCTCGAAACCGTGCTCTCCGGCGTCAAGACTCTGCTCGGCTATGGCGAGCAAGGCTTTGTCAGCAAATCCTTGAAGTAAGCGGCGATGCCGATCTACGAGTACCGCTGCCGGCAGTGCCACAAGCGCTTTACGGTCCTGACCTTGCGCGTCTCCGAGCCGGTCGAGCCGCGCTGCGACGGCTGCGGATCGCAGCAGGCTGAACGGCTGATGTCGCGCTTCGCCATGCCCAAGTCGGATGCCGCGCGCGCCGCCGCGCTGGAGGATCCGAGCTCGTTCGGCGACCTCGACGAGAACGATCCCAAGAGCATGGCTCGCTGGATGCGCCGCGTCGGCGAGGAAATGGGCGAAGACTCGCCCGGCGGCGAGCTCGACGGCATGCTCGACCAGATCGAGAGCGGCGGCGACGACAGCGACGACTGATCGAGCTCGATCAAGGCTCCGCCGGCAGCTCCGCCAGCAATACCACAGCGGTGGCGGCGATCGCTTCACCGCGCCCGACCGCGTCGAGCCCTTCGTTGGTCTTGGCTTTGATGCTGACGGCAGCGAGGGGAGCGTGCACCAGCTCCGCGAGGCGCTGCCGCATCGGTTCCCGGTGTGGCGCCAGCTTCGGCTGTTCGGCGTAAATGGTGACATCGAGATTGACCACACCGAAACGGCGCGCCTGCATCATCTCGACGACCCGTTGCAGCAAGCCGGCGCTGGCGACGCCGGCGTGGGCCGGGTCGGTGTCGGGGAAGTGGCCGCCAATGTCGCCCGCCGCGAGAGCGCCGAGGATGGCATCGCAGATCGCGTGCAGCACCGCGTCGCCGTCGGAATGACCGAGTAGCCCCACCGGCGAGGCGATGTCGATGCCGCCCAACCGCAGGGACCGGCCGGCGACGAGCCGGTGGATGTCGTAGCCGTGTCCGATCCGCATGGTCAGACAGCGGCCTCGGCGGTGAAGCGCTGCTCGAGCAGCAGCACGGTGACCCTTTCGCCGGCGGCGATGTGGCTCTGCTCCGGTGGCGAGACCAGGAGCCCGTCACCCAGGGACATCGAGCGGAGCGCTGCCGAGCTCTGCGTCCCGGTCGGCTGCACCCGTAGGTCGTCGAGCGGTCCGGTAAGCAGGCAGCGGACGAACTCGGTCATGCCTGCGGCGGTGCGCAACTCGGTGGTGCTGGTGGCGCGCACCGCCGGCAGATGCAGCTCTCGCAGCCCTTGCATCGCCCGCAGCGCTGGTTGCACGTACAAATGGAAGCAAACCAGCGAGGATACCGGATTGCCCGGCAAGCCGAACACCGGGGTTGCGCCGCGCATGCCGAAGCTGATCGGCTTGCCCGGCTTCTGCGCGACTTTCCAGAAGCGTTCGATCACACCGAGACTCGCGAGCACCTCGCGCACCAGATCGAAAACGCCCATCGACACTCCACCGGTCGACAGCACGAGGTCGTAGGTGAAGGCGGTTTCGAAGGCGGCGCGGGTCTGCTCGCGCACGTCGCGCACGATGCCGAGCACGTGCGGGATGCCTCCTGCCTGCTGCACCGCCGCGGCGAGCGTGTAGGCGTTGCTGTTGACGATCTGCCCCGGTGCAACCGTCTGATCCGGCTCTACCAGCTCATCGCCGGTGGTCAGGATGGCGACCGTAGGCCGCCGCGCTACCGGCACGCGCGTCACTCCGAGAGAAGCCAACACGCCGACATCCGCCGGTCGCAGGCTGTGCCCGGCCGCCAGCACGGCGTTGCCTCGGCGAATGTCTTCGCCGGCAAGACGGACATTGGCGCCGGGTTGCACCGGGCGGAGCACGGTGACCTTGGCGCCGTCGCGCTCGGTGTCCTCGACCCGTACCACGGCATCAGCGCCGTCGGGAACGATCGCGCCGGTCATGATCATCGCCGCGGTGCCCGGCTCGATGCGCCGTGCCGGCACCGTGCCGGCAGCGATCGTTTCGATCACCTCGAACACCGTTGGCTGAGGCGAGGTCAGATCGCTCGAACGCAGTGCGTAGCCATCCATCGCCGAGTTGCGAAAGGGGGGAATGTCGCGATCCGAGGTGATGCCGGCGGCGAGAGCGCGGCCGCCGGCGAGATCGAGGCCGACATGCTCGACCGGCAGCCGCGGCAGCTCCGAGAGCACGATCTGCTGCGCTTGCCTGACCCCGATCATGGCTGCGCGCTTAACGCGCGCCGGCGCGCTATGTCAACGTCGCCGCCGCGATGTTAGCATCCGCGCCCATG
>DASPMH010000348.1:0-2102 GCA_035627175.1 Terriglobales bacterium
CGCCACCGGCGCGATCTACCTCGCCCGCGGGCTGGGGTTCGGCTGACGACTATTCGATCGAGCTGGCGCGGTAGATCTCGTCGACCTCGATCGAGCAGCCGAGACTATCGAGGGGAACACAACCTCCGGGCGTAGCCGAAACCGCCGTCCATCTTCCATCCTTGCCGCGCCGGTGCACCGTCAGCCGTCGCTCGCGATGAGAGACGATTAGGTAGTCCTGCAGCGATGCAATGCGACGATAGCTTTCGAGTTTCAGCCCGTGGTCGTACTCCTCCGACGAATCACTGGTCACCTCGACCAATACCGTCGGATTGAGAGCAGTTGCCCGCGGACTTGGCTCGTGCTGCTCGAGAGTGCCGCAGACGACCGCACCGTCAGGGAACGTCGCCAGTCCGGTGGCCTCGACGTAGATTCGCAGATCCGAGGTGTGGACTCGACAAGGTCGTTCGCCGACAGCATTGCCGACAACGCGAAGAACCTCGGCTGCGAGCGCGGAGTGCTCCTCCGATCCCCCTGCCATCGCGAATATCTCGCCATCGAAAAACTCGTGTTTCGTCGAGCTCGTCAGCTCGAGAGCGACATAGTCGGCGTAGGTATAGCGATGAAGGCCGCCAGCGCGCATGGACCGCGAAGATACGCGTCGCCCCCGCTGGCAGCAAGGGACGCGGTGCGGGCCGACTTTCGGGTAATCGCTGGCTACGGCAGCGCGCGACGAGTAGGATGCCGAGCGCAGTTTTCACGGAGAGTGTTCGTTCTATGGCGTATCCGACCCACGAAGTTTTCAACCAAGTTCCGCCGCTCGAGGCCTACAACTTCTTCGAGTTCGATCAGCCGTTGCGCGAGGCGCTGCGGCGCGAGAAGGCCGGCTGGGCCGAGGAGCGCGTCGGCGCGCATGGCCTGCGGCTCGGTGGCGATCCGATCAAGTGGGGGGTGCAGGCGAACACCTATCCGCCGGTCCTGCGCACGCACGACCGCTGCGGCAATCGCATCGACGAGGTCGAGTACCATCCGGCCTGGCATGACCTGATGCGGCTCGCGGTCGAGAACGAGCTCCATGCCCTGCCCTGGCGTTCGCCCGGCCCCGGAGCGCAGGTGGCGCGCGCGGCGCTGTTCTATCTGCAGGCGCAGGTGGAGGCCGGCCATGGTTGTCCGATCTCGATGACCTTCGCCGTCGTTCCGGCGCTGCGCATGCAGCCGGAGATCGCCGCCGAGTGGGAGCCGCGCATCACCTCGACCGAGTACGACCCGAGCATGCAGCCGTCGGAGAAGAAACGCGGCGCTCTGTGCGGCATGGCGATGACCGAAAAACAGGGCGGCTCCGATGTCCGCGCCAACACCACCCGCGCCGTCGCCATCGGCAAGGGAGGTCCGGGTGGGGAGTATCTACTGACCGGACACAAATGGTTCTGCTCGGCGCCGATGTGCGATGCCTTCCTGATTCTCGCCCACACCGAG
Source organism: Terriglobales bacterium (assembly GCA_035627175.1). GTDB lineage: Bacteria > Desulfobacterota > Binatia > HRBIN30 > HRBIN30 > DASPMH01. The sequence continues at coordinate 1,456 of DASPMH010000348.1, forward strand.
CAGGGTCTCAGCTGCTTCCTGGTGCCGCGCTGGTTGCCGGACGGCACCCGCAATCGCTTTTTCATCCAGCGTTTGAAGGACAAGCTCGGCAACCGATCCAATGCTTCGAGCGAGATCGAGCTCGACGGCACCTGGGCGCGGATGGTTGGCGAAGAAGGCCGCGGCGTGCCGACCATCATCGAGATGGTCAACCACACTCGCCTCGATTGCATCATCGGCGCCGCCGGTGGAACGCGCCAAGCGGTAGCTTTGGCGGCGCATCACGCCAGCCACCGGTCGGCCTTCGGCAAGCGGCTGCTCGACCAGCCGCTGATGCAAAACGTTCTCGCCGATCTCTGTCTCGAGAGCGAAGCGGCAACGACAGTGATGATGCGTATCGCCCGCGCCTACGACGACTCCGCCGAGGATCCGTCGGCGCGTGCCTTCGCCCGCCTGGCGACGGCGGTGATGAAGTACTGGGTCTGCAAGCGCAACCCGGTAGTAGCAGCGGAGGCCCTCGAGTGCCTCGGCGGGGCCGGTTACGTCGAAGAGTCGCCGATGCCGCGGCTCTATCGAGAGGCGCCGCTCAACGGCATCTGGGAAGGCTCGGGCAACGTCATGTGCCTCGACGTGCTGCGCGCGATGGCGCGCAATCCGGAGTCGGTCGA
>DASPMH010000349.1:0-2906 GCA_035627175.1 Terriglobales bacterium
GCAGCTGGCGTCGCTGACTCCTCGTTTGAAAGGAGTGAAAACTATGAGCACCAAAACCCACGTCAACGTCGGCACCATCGGTCACATCGACCACGGCAAGACGACGCTGACCGCGGCAATCACCCGCGTGCTGTCGACGAAGGGTTGGGCGAGCTTCACGCCGTTCGACCAGATCGACAAGGCACCGGAAGAGAAGGCCCGCGGTATCACCATCGCAACGGCACACGTCGAGTACGAAACTGCCAATCGTCACTACGCTCACGTCGATTGCCCCGGTCACGCCGACTACATCAAGAACATGATCACGGGCGCGGCGCAGATGGACGGCGCGATCCTGGTGGTGGCGGCGACCGATGGCCCGATGCCCCAGACTCGCGAGCACATCCTGCTCGCCCGTCAGGTCGGCGTGCCAGCGATGGTCGTCTTCATGAATAAGGTCGACATGGTCGACGATCCCGAGCTGCTCGACCTGGTCGAGCTCGAGGTTCGCGAGCTGCTGTCGAAGTACGAGTTCCCCGGCGACGAGATTCCGATCATCCGTGGCAGCGCTCTCAAGGCGCTCGAGGCTGATACCAGCGAGCTCGGCGAGCCGTCGATCTTCAAGCTGATGGAGGCGGTCGACACCTACATTCCGCAGCCGCAGCGCGACGTCGACAAGCCCTTCCTGATGCCGGTCGAAGACGTGTTCACGATCCAGGGTCGCGGCACGGTCGCCACCGGACGCGCCGAGCGCGGTCGTATCAAGGTCGGCCAGGAGATCGAGATCGTCGGTATGAAGCCGACGGTCAAGACGGTGGTTACCGGCGTCGAAATGTTCCGCAAGCTGCTCGACGAAGGTCAGGCCGGTGACAACATCGGCTGCCTGCTGCGCAGCGTCAAGCGCGAGGACGTCGAGCGCGGTCAGGTGCTGGCGACCCCCGGCTCGATCACGCCGCACACCAAGTTCGAAGCCGAGATCTACGTCCTGACCAAGGAAGAGGGCGGCCGTCACACGCCGTTCTTCAACGGCTACCGCCCGCAGGCGTACTTCCGCACCACCGACGTCACCGGGGTCATCAACCTGCCCGAGGGCACGGAGATGGTGATGCCGGGCGACAACATCAAGGTGACGGTCAATCTGATCACCCCGATCGCGATGGACGAAGGCTTGCGCTTCGCCGTCCGTGAGGGCGGTCGCACGGTCGGTGCGGGCGTCGTCTCGAAGATCATCGAGTAGCGTGGTGACGGAGCTGCAGCAGTTGGTGCTCGTATGAATGAGAAGATCCGGATTCGCCTGAAAGCGTACGACCATCGGCTGCTCGACCAGTCGGTCAAGGAGATCGTTGAAACGGTGCGGCAGACCGGGGGCCGGGTGGCGGGACCGATTCCGCTGCCCACCCACATCGAGCGTTTCACCGTCAATCGTTCTCCCCACGTCGACAAGAAATCTCGTGAACAGTTCGAAATTCGCACGCACAAACGCCTGCTCGACATTCTCGAGCCGACCCAGCAGACGATCGATGCTCTCGGAAAGCTCGATCTCGCCGCCGGTGTCGACGTCGAGATCAAGCTGCAGTAGCCGGCGCGCGTAGCAGCATTGGATAAAGCGACATCATGGTCGGTTTGATTGGAAAGAAGCGGGGCATGACCCAGGTCTATGACGACTCGGGCACGCTCGTACCGGTGACGGTCATCGAGGCCGGCCCCTGCACCGTAGTGCAGCTGAAGACGGCGGCGACCGACGGCTATGCCGCGATCCAGGTCGGTTTCGGCGAGAAGAAGGCCCAGCGCGTCAGCAAGGCGTACCGCCAGCACTGCCTCAAGGCAGGCAAGGGCGTATTTGCCGAGCTACGCGAGTTCCGGCCGGAGGATGTCGCGCCCTACTCGGTCGGTCAGCAACTGACTGTGACCGACGTGTTCAAGGCCGGCGATCGTATCGACGTCACCGGCACCAGCAAGGGCCGCGGCTACACTGGTGTGATCAAGCGCCACGGCTTCGGCGGCTTTCCGGGCAGCCATGGCACCCACGAGTATTTCCGTCACGGCGGCTCGATCGGCAACCGTTCGTATCCCGGTCGCGTCTTCAAGGGACGCCGCATGGCGGGCCAGTACGGTAATGAGCGGGTCACCATTCAGAATTTGCGCGTCGTGGCAGTGCGTCCGGAGGACAATCTGGTGCTGATCGAAGGCGCCATACCCGGACCGAATGGCGGGCTGGTGACCATCGCGCCGGCGGTCAAAGGAGAGCGCAATGGCTGATCCGGTTACTGCCAAGGTGCTGTCGCAAGACAACCAGCCGGCGGGCGAAATTCAGCTGACCGGCGAGATCTTCGATGCGCCGCTCAAACGGAGCTTGCTGCACTCGGTGGTCCGCATGCAGCTCGCCAACCGCCGCGCCGGCACTCATGCCACCAAGACGCGTGCTTTCGTCCGCGGCGGCGGCAAGAAGCCGTGGCGTCAGAAGGGGACCGGCCGGGCCCGATCGGGCAGCAGCCGTTCGCCGATCTGGGTCGGCGGAGCCACCGTGTTCGGGCCGCAACCGCGCGACTACTCCTACCGTATGCCTCGCAGCGCCCGGATCGCGGCGCTGCGCTCGGCGATCTCCGACAAGCTTCGCGACGGCCAGCTGATTATCGTCGACAAGCTCGAGCTCGAAGCGCCCAAGACCAAGCTCCTCGCCCAGCTGCTGCAAGGTCTCGGCATCGACAATGCGCTGATCGTCGTCGCCGATCGCGACGAATCGCTCGAGCGGGCTGGGCGCAACCTGCCCAAGGTCAAGGTGCTGCGCGCCGGCGGCGCCAACGTCTACGACATTCTTCGTTACCACCGGCTGGTACTGACGCGCGGCGCGGTCGAAGCGCTCGAGCAGAGGTTGGCGCAATGAAGTCGCTTGCGCATGTGATCAAGTCCCCGCTCATCACTGAGAA
>DASPMH010000350.1:0-2217 GCA_035627175.1 Terriglobales bacterium
AGAATCCCTCCGCTCGTTCGGCGCGCTGGCGCTGCTGGATGATCGACTCGTGGTACCAGATCAGCACCGCGAAGAGCGCAGCAGGTAGCAACGCCAGCCACGGCGTCAGCCCGGGCACCTCGAAGCCGGCGATCAGCACCCCGAGCCCGGTTAGGAAGGTTGCCATGCGGGCCTGCGACACGCGCCGCTCGCGCTGTCGCAACTGAGCCGCCAGCTCGGCCTGCTGGCGATGGCGGCGCCGGTATTCCTCTTGTGGGTCAGCCACTGTCATCGCCTGCACCCGCGAGCCTCTAAGCGGTTGCGCCGCGCTCCGCAACCGCTGGCGATTGACTTACCCGGGACGACCATTGAGATTGCCCGCTCGCGCAGCGGCGTCCTGACCATGACCAAAGCCAAACACAAACCGGCGGACGCGTCGCCTCCCCATCGTCTTTCCGCGAGCGTGATCGCGCTCTACGGTATGCCGTCGCTCGGCACCGGCGCTCTCTTGGGCATGCTGTTGCTGTACTACATGAAGTTCGCGACCGACGTGCTGCTGATCGCGCCGGCCACCGCGGGCTTGATCATCGGCATGTCGCGACTGTGGGATGCCATCGCCGATCCGATCGCCGGCTACTGGAGCGATCGGACGAGGACCCGTTGGGGGCGGCGGCGTCCCTGGATCGTCTTTTCCGCCTTCCCCCTCGGACTCGCCTTTTTCGCGGTGTGGGCGCCGCCGGCGGCGCTCGGCGACGTTGCGATGGTGGTTTGGACCAGTGTGTCGACCTTCGTCTTCCTGACGGCCTACACCACCTTCACCGTTCCCTATCGCGCCTTCGGTGCCGAGCTCAGCGACGACTACCACGAGCGCACCCGCGTCTTCGCGGTCAGCTCCTTCGCCGGTTTCGCCGGCGCGTTCTTCGCCATCGCGATGACCTACGCGCTCGAGCGCAGCGCCGAGCAGCGCGGCACCGCCGCGGCCTATGCCCTCGCCGCCGGCTGCTTCACCACCTTGGCGATGATCTTGATGGCGGCGCGGCTCAAGGAGCGCGCCGAGTTTCAGGGACGCGGCGGCGAGCAGGGCTGGCGGTCCTTTCTCGATGTCTGGCGCAATCCTCACGCCCGGCCATTGCTGGCGATCCATGTCCTCGGCGATCTCGGCAGCGCCTCGTTCGCCGGACTGATGCCTTTCGTCTCGGACTACATTCTCAAAACCCCGGGCTCGACCCATCTCTATCAGCTCGCTTTGCTGGTCGGACTGACTGCCGGCATTCCGCTGTGGGTGCCGATCGCGCGGCGCCTCGGTAAGCGCGGCGCCTGGGCGCTGGCGACGGCGATTCAAGTGCCGCTGTGCGGCATCTACTTTCTGTTGGGCGAAGGCGATTCGACCGTATTTCTGATCGGCATGGGGTTGATCGGCGTGCTCAATGCCTGCGCTCCGACCGTAGCTCAGTCGGTGCAGGCCGATGTGATCGACTACGACGAGTACCTGACCGGCGAGCGCAAGGAGGGCGTCTACTTCGCCTCGTGGAACCTGGTGCAGAAGATGGCCTACGGGCTCAACTTCGCTCTCGTCGGACTGTTGCTCGAGTGGTCCGGGTTCGTTGCCAATGTCGAGCAGAACGACGCGACCCGTCTCGCGATCGGTATCGGCTTCGCGGGCCTGCCATTGCTGACGGTGACTGCCTCGTTGATTTGCCTACTGCGCTTCGACTTCGACGAGCAGGCGCATGCGAAGGTGCGTAGTGAGCTGTTGATCCGCGCCACCGCGGGTACTTTGCAGCGCAGCCCGACACCATGCTGACCAAAGCCGACGATTTCCCGCTCCATCAGACGCCGGAGCCGATCGCTTACGCCGGCAGCGAGCGCAATTTCTACGATCGCTACTTCTTCAATGGCTACACGCCCGACGGCGAGGTGTTCTTCGCCGCCGCGATGGGAGTGTATCCCCAGCTCAACATCATCGACGCCGCCTTCAGCGTCGTCCGCGACGGCGTGCAGCACAACTTGCGTGCCTCGCGGGTGCTGCATTGCGAGCGGCTCGATACCACGGTCGGCCCGATCGCGATCGACGTGATCGAGCCATTGCAGCACTTGCGCTTGCGCGTCGACAGCCCTGAGCATGGCGTCCGCGCCAATATCGACTTTCGGGCTCGCGCCGCCGCCGTCGAGGAGCCGCGCTTTACCCGGCGCCTCGGCGCGCGAGTGCTGCTGGACTACACCCGGCTGACTCAGAAC
>DASPMH010000351.1:0-11934 GCA_035627175.1 Terriglobales bacterium
TGCTTGGCGACGAGCAATCCTCCCGCTAGCGGCGGCTCATTGGGATCGGCGGCCCGCAAGACGGTTTGGTACGCATCGTCCCAGCGCGTGGCGTAGTACAAGCCGCGCTCTTGCACCCAGCCGGAGAAATCCTCGGCGGCGATGCGATTCGGTTGCCGCAGCACAACATGCTCCGGCTCGATCGGCTCCACCCGCGCTGTCTCGTCGGTGATCCGCTCGCGGCCGATCTCGAAAGCATGCGGCCCGATCGGCGCGGTCAGCGGAGCCAGGCGGTTGTTGGTGTTGTACTGCACCACCAGGGTGCCGCCGGTTTCGACATAATGCATCAGCCGCTGGTGCAGGCGACCGAGCAGCGGGTTGGTGTTGTAGGCGCGCACGCCGGTGAGAATGGCGCGGTATCGGCTGAGGTCGCCGGCGCGCAGCATCTCGTCATCGATGGTTTCGATGACAAGCCCGGCGTGAGCGAGATCCTCGGCAACCGAATCACCCGAGCCGGGGATATAGCCGATCGGCCCCGCCGGCAGTTGCAGAGCCAGAGGCACCAAGCGCAACCGCGCCGGCTGCAGCACGGTCTGCAGCGGGATGTGCGGGTAGTCGATGGTGTCGGCGCGATACGCCGACTGGCTCGGTTGCGCCGAGCCATCGATGCTGAGCGTCGGTCGCACCTCGGCAATGCCGGCGTCGGCCGCGGGGGTCAGCTCGAAGCGGACCACGGTCTCGTCGCCCGCACGCGCCAGCGCAAAGGTCGCGGCCGGCGCCGTGCTGCGCCAACCATCGGGTAGCGCGAGGCTGACACGCCCGGCGACGCCGTCCCGCTCGGCGCGCACGCGCAACAGGACCTCGCCGGGGCGCCGCTCGGGAAAGAGAAACGCGCCGCGCAGCGGTGTCACCGTCGCCGGCGGCACGATCAGGAAGGTGCGGACGCGTTCGCCTTGCACAGGATCGGTCCAGGCGTGCACCACCGGCAGCGCCAGGCGAATTTCGCCGCCGGCAACCTTGAGCTCGGCGACCACTTCCAGTGGCGACGGACCACGCGGCTGGCCGACGAGTGTCTGCTCGCCAACCACCTGCCGCCCCGGCAACGACGGCTCGGCGAGCCAATACGGCATCGAGATCGGCATGCCGGCAGCTATGCTTACCTCTTGGACGATCTCCTTCCTCTGGTTCAAACCGAGGGCGGCGTCCTGTTTTGCGCTCGAGTCACCGGCGCGAAGACTGAGCAGCGTGATCGGCACCGGGCGACGGGCGACGATCTCGGTCTTGATCGATACGGTGCTTCCGGCCACTGCCACGGGTTGAGCCGCAGTCGCGCGAGCGAACAAGCCCGCGGCGGCCGCAATGAGACGATCGAGGTCGCGCGCTGCCGCCACTGTGCGCGGCGTCCACGCCATACGGGCGAGCGCGGTCCGCGCTTCGAGCAGCGCGGGGACGGCGCGTTCGGGCTCGTCGCGGGTGAGCTGAGCCCGTGCCCGTGCCAGTGCGGCGTTCCATTGTGCTGCACCCTCGCCGGCGTTTTCCCAAGCGAGCGGCAAGCCTTCGAGGATGTCGCTCTGCGGTCGCGTGCCGGCGATCGATACGAAGCGCTCGAGGATGCTGCCGCGTTCGGCGGCGACACCGAAGCCTTGGCTCTTGTGCTGGCTGCGCGAGCGCGCCGCGAGCTCGGCGTAGCCGAGACCGAGGCGGGGGTCGTAGCCGCCGACGTCGAGCACCAAGGCATCGGCAGGTGGCTGGGTATCGGTCCAGGTCGGCACATTGAGCAGCAGGCGATCGGCCCTCCACGCCGTCGCGCCGTGGGCGAGCTGCTCGGGGAAGCGCGACGAGTCGGCGGCGGCGGTGAACGCCTCGCGCGCCAGAATGGCCGAAGCGGTGTGGTGGCCATGATTCGGTGGCAGCTCATTGAAGCGCGCGATGATCACCTCCGGCTGAAAGGTGCGCACCACCCAGACGACGTCGGCGAGCGCCTCGTCGTGGCCCCAGATGCGCAAGGTCTCCTCGGCGCTCTTGGAGAAGCCGAAGTCGCGCATGCGGGTGAAGCGCTGCTGGGCGCTGTCGATAGCGCGGGCCGCCAGCAACTCTTCGGTGCGGATCACATCGAGCAGCTCGTCCTGCTCGCGACCGATCAGGTTCTGTCCACCGCCGCCGCGCGTCATCGAGAGGTAGGCGACGGTCAGGTGACGCTGGTTGGCGAGGTAGGAGAGCAGGCGCGTGTTCTCGTCGTCCGGGTGCGCGGCGACATAGAGAACCCGACCGCTGTGACTCAGACGATCGAGAGCGTGGGCGAGCGATCCGGCATCCATGGCAGGCTCCTGAGCATAGCCGGGCAGAACCGCTGCCCATAGCAATACCAAGCACCACAACAGGCCTCCGCTGTAGCGTCGGCTCGCTGAGCCGACTTGGCCTACCGGGGCCGGCGCGCTCGGAGAGCGCGCGCTACAGCGTTGCGCTTGGGATTTCACGGATTGGCTCCGGCGAGGATGCGGCGATAGTAGCTCTCGTAGCGGGCGATCGCGGGCTCGTCGTGGAAGTGCGCCACGGCTCGCTGGCGCGCCGCCGCGCGCAGGCGCTGGTGGCGTTCGCTGTCGGCCAGCGCCCGCAGCACTGCGCCGGCAAGCGCGTCGACATCGAACGGCTCGACCAGCTCGCCGACCTCGGGGGTCACCACTTCGGGCAGACCGCCGACGCGGTAGCCGAACACCGGCACGCCGCTGCTGAGCGCCTCGAGCGCGGCGACACCGAAGCTCTCGGCTTCGCTCGGCAAGAGAAAGGCGTCGGCATGCCTTAGATGATCGGCGAAGTCTGTGCGCTTGCCGAGGAAGCAGACGCTCTTGCCGAGATCGAAGGCGCGAGCGCGTTCGGCCGCCAGCGCACGTTCCGGCCCGTCACCGACCAACACCAAGCGTGCCGGCACTTGCTGGCGTACCCGCGCCAACACCTCGATCAGATCGGTCACTCGTTTGACCGGACGGAAGTTGGAGACGTGGAACAACACCGGCGCGCGCGGCTCGGCGCTACCGACAGCTTCACCGAACAGCTCGGCCCAATGCGCAGCGCCTCCTGGGGCGGCGGGAGAGAACCGCGCGGTGTCGACGAAATTCGGGATCACTTCGATTGCCGCCGCATCGTCGAGGCCGAGCAGCCGCTGCGCTTCGCCGCGTAGAAACGACGACGGCACGGTGATGCCGTCGGAGGCAGCGACCGCAAAGCGGATCACGGCGCGATAGCGCGGATCGGCGCCGATACGGGTGACGTCGGTGCCGTGCAAGGTGGTGATCAGCTTCGGCGCCGCGCCGGCGAGCGCCTGCCGCGCCAGATAGGCACTGGTGCTGTGGGGCACGGCGTAATGAGAGTGCACCAGGTCGAGCGAGTGGTCTTCGCACACCTCCAAGATCGCCGAGCTCAGTCCGAGCTCGTACGGCGGGTGCTCGAACAGCGGATAGTCGGCGACCGTCACTTCATGGAAGGTCAGCCGCTCGCATTGCGGCACGATCCGTGTCGGCGGCGAGCTGGCGATCACATGGACCCGATGACCGCGCCTGGCGAGGCCGATGGCGAGGTCGGCGGCGATCACCGCGCTGCCGCCCAAGCCGGGATAGCAGACCATTCCGATGGCGAGGGAATCGGACATCACAGCACCACGTCACGTACCGTCGGGTCGAAGGGCACGATGTTGTCGAGTACCGCACGCAACAGCGCCGCCTCACCATGGCGGGCCGCGAAGTACGGCATGCCGTAATGCCGCTCCTGCGGGATGCCACCGGGAAACAGCCACTGCTGCATCCGCCGCAGCTCGGCGACCAGCGTCCGATCGCGATGCAATCGGGCGCTCTCGTACTTGCTCGACAGCTTTGCCACCGCGGCGGCGACGGTGGCGCGGGTCTTCTCGGCAGCGATGTCGAGTCCCTCACCGGCAGCTTCGAGCTGCGGCCGCAGCTCTTCCAGTGCCAGATCGAAGCCGGCGAGCAGACGTTCCTGAATCTCTTCTCCCGGCAGACCGGCTCCCGCTCCGGCGCGGGCCAGCAATTCGTCCTCGTTGCGCTGTAAGTCGGCGGCGGTCAGTTTCAGGTCGTGCAGTCGCCGCGCCAGTTTCTCTTCGAGCAGCCGGAGGCTTGCCCGCGGCACGATCAGCGGCATCTGCTTGTCGAAGGCGGCATACACCGGCGGCAGCTGGGCGAAATAGCTCACTTCGGCCGGACCGCCGATGTAGGCCGCGGTCGGCAACCAGGAATCCTGCAGCAGCGGCCGCAGTAGCACGCTGGTACTGAAGCAGTGCGGATCGCGCTCGAGACATGCCAGTAGCTCGGCGCTGCGATGGACACCGTCCCCTCCGGCTTCGGCATATCCTTCGGCACACGGCTCCAAGCGATAGCGCGGCCCGCTGGCGCCGCGCGGATGGTAGAAGGACAGCGGTGCGCCGGGGCGGACGTGCACCTGAGTGGCGAAGCCGGCGGTGTGCAACTCCGCAGCCCGCGCCAGCAGGCGATCGCTGATGCCGTCGGCTTGCGCAATGGCGCGATGGTGCACCTCGGCAGCAGCGGCTGCCAGTGTGGCATCGCGCGGGTCGATCAGCACCAGGCCCTCTTCGGCGAACAGCTCGGCGAGCAATCCCGCGAAAGCGTCTGCCCAGCTTCTACCCGGCTGGTAGTGCCGAGCGACTCGCTCGAGATGTGACTCGCCGTGAGGCAGGTGGCGCAGCTGTTCCGTCAACGTCGCCACACAGCCGGCAATTTCCTCGGGCAAGCACAGATGCGCCAGTGAGATGCGCTCGGCCGGATCGGCGGGCATGGCGAGCCGCAGCGGCTCGCCATGCGGGCGGATGTCGCAGTGGGCGATCTCGGCGAGGTCGTGATCCTCGACCTGCAGCCAGAATACCGGCACCACCGGCTGCCCGCTCTCCTCGGTCAGAGCGCGGGCGACGCGGATCGCCGAAGCGGCCTTGTACAGGGTGAACAGCGGGCCGAGGAACAAGCCGACCTGCTGGCCGGTGACCGCCGCGGCCGCGCCGCCGCGCAGCCGCGCAAGGTTCGCGTCCCGTGCGGGGCTCGGCGGCAGGCGCGCGTTCTGCGCGCTCAGCGCCGCCGCGATCGATGGGTCGAGGGGCCGGACGGCGCGTGCGACGGCGCGGCGACGGTCTTCCGGCTCAGCGAAATGGCTGCCGTAGAACCGTCGCGCCGCGCCGCCGCAGTACGCTTCGAACAGGGCTGGGTTCAGACGCGCTCCCGTCTACTGGCCCCTGCCCCAGGTCTCGATCGACTTGGCCACCTCGCCTTTGAAGAAGCCTTCGAAGACTTGGTCGCCGGCGCCGAGAGATTGCGCCTGCTGCGCCGCCGCGACGGCTTCCTGATTCTTGCCCTGCTTGGCGAGAATCTGAGCGCGGATCCAGTTGTTCCACCAGGTCGGTTTGATCGAGATCGAGGTGTCGATGTAGCCGAGCGCCTGATTGAGGTCGCCGCCGCTGTCGAGCAGGTAGCGAGCCGAAGCGAAGTGCGGCCGCCACGCTTCGCCGAGGCTCTTCTCGATGTTGGCAAGCGCCTGGGCACGGGTATCCACTTCGATCGGTACCGAAACGCGCAGAGTGTTCCACTCGAGGTCGAGGCGGGTGCCGGTATCGGTGGTGTCGGAGAAGAGGAAGGTCATCCGCTCGCGCTTGGCGGCGGCCTTCTCCGGCTTGACGGTGATGCGAGCGACGTCGTTCTTCTCGTCGTAGCCGTTGGTACCCGACGCCTTGGCGTTGCTGTTGAGGATGACCGTCCAGCTATCGGCGGCCGGGATGGTGTACAGCGCATACTGGCCGGCGGGCACCGGCTTGCCGCCGAAGCGGAAGTCGCGGCTGGCTTCCAGGCGAGTGGCGGCGTTGGCGCCGGTACGCCACAACTGGCCGTAGGGGACGAGCGTGCCCCAGATGGTGCGGTTCTTCACCGCGGGGCTCGAGTATTCGATGGCGAGATCGGTCAGGCCGACGCGCTGTTCGACGCGGCTGAGCGGGCTCGCTTGCGGCAGCTCGGGCACCGCCTGGGCGAGCAGCCCGGTGGGCAGCAGCAAGGCGCTGGCGACGGCCAGACTATGGAACTGAAATCGGGTCACGGCGAGGATCTGCATAAGCGCGCTCCTGGGGTTGAGTTGGCGGCCACTGTGCCGAGCGACTGCAGGCGGAGCAAGGCCAACCCAGGGGTGCGTCCCCTTTCCGAAATGGCTGAGGCTTTCGCCGGCGAAAGCCTCAGCGCCGCAGGCGCGGGGGATTTCTGCGGGCAGCGAGGAAAGACGGCCCTCAACGACGTCTTCTTTTGGCGGGGCCGGTAGCAGGCTTCTTCTTGCCGCGCTTTCGCTCTGGGTCCTGGCGCTTGCCGCGGCGCTCCCTCCGTTCGGGTTGCTGGCGAGTTGCGGCGCGCTGGCCTTTGCGTTTGGTCGGATCGCCTTTGACTCGCTCGGGGCGGTCGAGAAAGCGCAACAAATGGAAGTCGATGGTGCGGCGGCGGGTGTTCGCTTCGATACACTCCACGTCGACGCGATCGCCGAGACGTATGCGGCGGTTGGTGTGGATACCGCGCAGCGAGCGCTCTTCCTCGACCAGGCGGTAGCGGTCGTCGATCAAGTCGTCCAGTCGGACCAAGCCCTCGATCGGGAACTTGTCGAGCTCGACGTAGAGGCCGAAATCGGTGACCGATATCACCGTTCCGGTCTCCGGCTGATGGAGATGCTCCTGCATCAGCTCCGCCTTCTTCAAATCGACCATGGAGCGCTCGGCTTCCATCGCCTCGCGCTCGGCTTGCGAACTGCGCAGGCACTCCGCCTCGAGCGCCTCGCGCAGCGGGTCGCCGGAGGATTCGCCGCGCGCCTCGCCGCGCCGTGCCTGCCGCGGTCGCTCGCGCGGCGGGCGGCGTCTTTCCTGCGGTTCGACGGTGCGCGGGTGATGTCCGGGCGAGGTCAGCGCTTGGCGCAGCTGGCGATGGACCAACAGATCGGGATAGCGGCGAATCGGAGAAGTGAAGTGGCAGTAGTCGGTGAACGCCAGTCCGAAGTGGCCGGCATTGCGGGTGCTGTAGTGAGCCTTGGTCAGCGACCGCAGCAGCTGCCGGGTCAGCACCCGCTCGAGGCGGTGTCCCTGCATCTGCTTGAGGGCGCGCTGCACGTCTTGCGGCTCGACCTCGTCCTCGAAGTCGACGTGGAAGCCGAACATGCCGAGGAAAAGATTGAGCTCCTCGATGCTGTCGGCGTGCGGTGGCTCGTGAATGCGATAGGGCAGGGGGACGTCGCGCCCGCCGAGGTATTCGGCGACGGCACGGTTGGCCTCGAGCATCAGCTCCTCGATGATGCGGTGGGCGTCGTTGCGCTCGAGAGTCCGCACTCCGATGCTGCGTCCCTCTTCGGAGAGCTCGATCATCGCTTCGGGCAGATCCATGTCGAGCGAGCCGGCCTTGACCCGGCGGCGATAGAGCAGACCCATCAAGCGATGCATGATAGTCAGCTTCGCTTGGATCTCTGCGGGAAGGGCCTCGCCGGTGGCTGCGGTCTTCTCGCCGAGGTCGAGCGTCGCCGCCACCTGGGTATAGGTCAGACGAGCGTGGCTGCGGATGACCCCCGGGTAGAAGCGCGAGCGTTGCCGGCGAGCCTGCGCGTCGTAATCCATCTCGGCCACCATCACCAAGCGATCGGTGTTGGGCAGCAGCGAGCAGAGTTGGCTCGAGAGCTGGTGCGGCAACATTGGGATGGCGCGGTCCGGGAAATAGACACTGGTGCCGCGTTCGCCGGCTTCGCGATCGAGCGCTGAGCCGGGCCGTACGTAGTGGGAGACGTCAGCGATGGCGACCCAGACGCGGAAGCCGCCGTCGCGGTGCTCGACGCAGACGGCGTCGTCGAAGTCGCGCGCCGTCTCGCCGTCGATGGTGACGAACGGCAGGTCGCGCATGTCCTCGCGTCCTTCGTAATCGCCGGGATCGGGATCGGCAGGCAAGCGCTCCGCCTCTGCCATCGTCGCGGGATCGAACTCGACCCGCAGGCCGTGCTCCGCAGCGATGGTCAGGAATTGCACTTGCGGATCGTCGGCGGCACCGAGCACTTCTTCGAGCTCGCCTTCCGGGAGCTCCGGCGGCCGCGGCCGGTGCTCGGATCGACCTCGGCCAGAGGGTAGGGCGGCGTCGCCGTCGGCATGAACCAGCCGAATCCGCGCGACCAGGCCTTCCTGGTCGCGGCTCGGCAGCGCCTGGCCGACCAGCGCGATGGTCGGCAAGAGTTCATTCTCCGGCACCACCAACCAGCCGTGGCGAGCCCGGCGCAGCGTGCCGATCATACGCTCGTGGCGCCGTTCGGTGACGGCACTGACCCGGCCGACGAAGCGATGGCGGCGGAAGTCCTTGCGGATGATCTCGACGCGGACGCGATCGCCGTGCATCGCCGGCCCTTCGGAGCCGGCGGGGATCAGGATGTCGCGCGGGTAGCGCGAAGCATGCTGATCGAGCACCTCGACGAAGCCGTATCCGGCGCGAACGCGGCTGTAGTGCCCTTCCGCGGCGGGTGCGGCCGGCTTGGTGCGCTCGCGGCGGCGCGGCGTCGGGGACTCTTCATGCTGCGCCGGCGGTTCGGGCCGGCGCCATTGATAGCGCGTCTTGCCGATGCGGCGCAGCACGCCTTGCGCAACCCGCGCCTCGAGTTCGCCGCGCACGTGCTTGCGGTCGTATTGCTCGACGGCGTGGATCCGCACCAATTCGTCGATGGTCAATGGCCGCGGCGCGCGCGTTTCGAGCTCGCGTACGAACCGGTCGATCAGGTCATCAGCATCGCCTGCGCGCATCGAAAATCACGCTGTCGTGAGTGGTGCTAGCTGTCAATCTCTCGCACAGGTGTGCTCTTCTCCAAAAACGAGTGTACGCCCCCTTTTCCAACCTTTTTCAAAGGGGGCAGCGCCGCAGGCGCGGGGATTTCTGCGCTCCAGCTCTCACACCGGCGGGACCTTTTTGATCGCCCGCTTCGGCCGCTGCACCCCATGCTTGCCCGAGGCGGAGATGTACTTGCGGCTTACCGGCGAGAGGTCGTGCTGGTCGATCATCACTTCGATGATGCAGAACGATTGGTTCGCGTCCGCTTGGAGCAGCGCCTGTTGCAACTGAGCCGCGGAGGTGACCCGCCAGCCGTTGCCGCCCCAGGCACTGGCCAGCTCGGCATAGGGCCAGTTGGGTAGACAAAGCAGGTCCTCGCGCTCGGCGACCGGGCGAAAGATGCCCCAGCCGCCGTTGTTCATCACCAGCACGATCGGATTGAGCCGGTGGCGTGGCGCATGGGCGATCTCCGGGCCGGTCATCTGAAAGGCGCCGTCGCCGCAGAGTACCAGCGGCCGCTTGCCGGTGCCGATCTGCGCCCCGAGCGCACCGGGAACACCGAAGCCCATCGAGGCGTAGTAGCCTTGTGCCAGGTAGCCGCCGCGACCGGGAACGCGCACATCGAGGCCGGCGAAGAGCATGTCGCCGGACTCGGCGACGACCATGTAGTTGCGACGGCACGCCAGAAAGGCGTTGACCTCGTGAAGCATCTCGGCGACCTGCAGACAGTCGGGCCTGCGGTGGATCTTGACGTTGAGGTTGTCGGCATACTCGACCTTCTGCCGATGGCGCCGAATGCGGGCCTGCAACAGCTCGCGGACGTAATCGCGCAGCATCACCTGGTTATAGGTGTGGAAGCTGACGTCGACGCGATTGCCGACCGCCCAGATGGTGCGCTCGCGGTCGTAGCTCGGCGAGGGCCGGCTGCCGAGGTTCATGTCGGTCATCAGCGCGCCGATGTTGACGACGAGGTCGGCGGCGTCGACGCGTGCGCAGATCGCCTTCGGCGACAGCGGCCCGATGTGAACGCCGAGATGGAGCGGGTGATCCATCGGAAACGCGCCCTTGCCGAGTACCGAGGTCATCACCGGTGCGCCGACACGCTCCGCCAGCTCGACGATGCGATCGCCGAGCTTGTAGCGGTGCGCCTCGATGCCGAACACCAGCAGCGGAGACCTGGCCGCATTGAGTCGAGCGACGGTGTCGCGTACCGCCTCGTCGAGACGCGCCTGATCGGAGTGGCCGAAGGCGAGGTGGCCGTCCCACTCGATGATCGAGCGCGGCACTTCGATGACCCGATCGACCATGTCGCGGTGGATCTCGAGATACCCGGGGCGCTGTTCGAGCCACATCGTGCGCACCACCTGATCGATCGCTTCCGCCGCGGTGCGCGGATCGCTGATGACCGCAGCGGCGCAGGTCAGCTCGCGGAAAATGCGGAATTGCGATTCGATCTCGCGGGCCTGGTGATGGATCAAGGCGCCGAGCCGCCGCTCTTCTTCCCCGGGCCCGCCGCTGATCACCAGGATCGGCACGCGCTCGGAGAACGAGCCGGCGAGCGGGTTGACCATGTTGTGTCCGCCGGCGCCGTAGGTGACGCAGACCACGCCGATCCGCCCGGTGGCACGGGCATAACCATCGGCGGCAAAGCCGACTCCCGGCTCGTGCGAGAAGGTGACGATGCGCAAGCCGCGCTTGCGCCCGAAGCGGAAGAACAGCCGCAGCACCAAGTCGCCAGGAATGCCGAACAGATGTGTCGTGCCGAGCTTCTGAAGGTAGGCACTGACGAAGTCGCCGAGAGCCATCCGCGATTTCATGCCGCTGATACTAGCGACAATCCCAAACCGCTCCACAGCCTTCGTCTCAGCCCCCTTTGGAAAAGCCCGCCTGCCCCGTTACTCTAGCGCGGGTGTTCCGCATTTACGTCCGTTGCATCCCTTTCGTCGCTTACGTCCTTCTGACCCTGCCTTGCGCCGCGGCCCTCGCCCAACCCCCGGCCCATGCCCCCTCGGAAGCTGACCGCGAACGCCTCGAGGCGCTCGGCTACGAGCCCTGGGTCAAAGACGCCGAGCCGGCGACCGAGACCGGGGTGATCACCCACGACCGCCGCCGCACCGCACCCGGCTACCTGCTGTTCGCCAATCGCGGCAGCTGCAATGCCAAGCTGATCGACAACAGCGGCAAGGTGCACCACACCTGGCAGGGGCCGGTGCAAGGCTTTTGGAGTGATGTCGAGCTGATGCCCGACGGCGATCTCTATGTCGTCGGTGCGACCGACGACGAATTCGCCAATCAACTGACTGCCCGGTACCTGCGGCGACTCAGCTGGGACTCGACGGTCGAGTGGCAGAGCGAATTCCCGGCGCATCACGACATCGAGCGGGTTCCCGGCGGCAAGTTGCTGGCGCTGTCTTCGGTCGAGCGCTTCACCGACCTCCACGGTCCGGCGCGGGCGGTGATCGACGATCAGGTGATCTTGCTCGACGAGCGCGGCAAGACCCTCGAAGAGCATTCGCTTTTCGATCTCTTCGTCGGCTCGCCGAAAGCGGTAAAGTTCGGCTCGTACAGCCGCGTCGAGCGGCGCAACGGGCGAGCGGTGCTCGATCTGTTCCATGCCAATTCGGTCGAGTGGGTGCGCGCCGGCAAGCGCGCGGGCAAGCATCCCATTTACCGCGACGGCAACATCCTGGTGTGCCTGCGGCATCAAAACATGGTGGTCGTCATCGACCGCAAGAAGCGCCAGATCGTCTGGAGCTGGGGCGCTAGCGAGTTGCAGGGACCGCACTCGGCGCGAATGCTCGCCAATGGTAACGTGATGGTCTTCGACAATGGCTTGCGACGCCGGCACTCGCGGATCCTCGAGATCGATCCACGCGGCGATCGGGTCGTCTGGCGCTATGAGCCGAACGACGCCAAACAGTTCTTCACGCCCTATGGCGGCTCGCTGCAGCCGCTCGCCAACGGCAACGTCTTTCTCGCCGAGACCCGCCGCGGCCGAATGCTCGAGGTCGACCGCCAGGGCCAGGTGGTGTGGGCGTACGTCAATCCGTCGGAGGATCTGCAGCAGCAGCGCCGCGCCACGATCCATGCCGCCAAGCGCCTCGCGCCGAGCTACGTCGCTCCT
>DASPMH010000352.1:0-2936 GCA_035627175.1 Terriglobales bacterium
GTTGAAAAGCCGCCACCAGCGCGGTCGCGCCCGCAGCCAGGCTTCGATCGCCGGAAGCTTGCGGAACAACAATGGGTTGAGGGTGATCGAGATGATCGCCGCGGCCACCAGCAGATTATGACCGGCATCGGGCATCAGCTGATGGCGGCGGGCCAGATCGGAGAGGATGAAAGAGAACTCGCCGATCTGGGCGAGGCCGACGGCAACGGTCAACGCGGTGCGCGCCGAGTGTCCGAGCATCGCGACGATCAGCAACGCCGCCAGCGGCTTGCCGATCAAGATGATCGCCAGCGCCACCAACAACATCAGCGGCTCACGCACCAGGAACATCGGCTCGAACAGCATCCCGACCGAGACGAAGAACAACACCGCAAAGGCGTCGCGCATCGGCAGCGCGTCGGCCGCGGCCTGGTGGCTGACCGGCGATTGCGCCACCACCATGCCGGCCAGAAACGCGCCGAGAGCCATCGAGGCGCCGAAGAAGAAGTACGAAGCGGCGGCGATGGCGATCGAGAACACCAGCACCGTCAGCGTGAACAGCTCGCGCGAACGCAGCCGGGCGACCTGCACCAACGCCCAGGGGACGATGCGTACCCCGGCGATCGCGATCACCGCCACCAGCGCCGCCAGCTTGAGCAGTGCCAACAGCAAGGTCTGCCACAGCGACCCCACCCCCTCCGCCGGCGCCCCGGTACCGTACTCCGAGGCGAGCACCGGAATCATCAGCAGCGCGATGACGGTGAAGACGTCCTCGACCAGCAGCCAGCCGACGGCGACATGCCCCTGCGGCGAGGTCAGCGCGTCGGCATCCATCAGCACCCGCATCAGCACCACCGTGCTGGCGACCGACATCGCCATACCGATCACCGCGCCGGTGATCGTCGGCAGGCCGAACAGATGAAAGACCGCGATCGAAACCGCCGTGGCGAACAGGCTCTGGCCGATCGCACCGGGTATGGCGATCGTTTTCACGGCCAGCAGATCGTCGAGATGGAAGTGCAAGCCGACGCCGAACATCAGCAGGATCACGCCGACCTCGGCGAGCTGCTGGGCAATATGCACATCGCCGACGAAGCCGGGTGTATGTGGGCCGATCAGAATGCCGGCGAGCAGATAACCGACGATCGGGGAGAAGCCGAGACGCTGGGTGACGATTCCGAGCAACAACGCCGAGGTGAAGGCGGCAGCAATCGTGGTGATCAAGGAAAGGTCGTGCATCGCGGCACCATAGCGGAGCCGCCCACAGCAAGGCTACGTGCCGCGGGGGCGCCAGCGGCTCTTACGCGGGATCGCTTCGCGGCTCACAATCCCCCGTGCCCTCCGGGCCCTGCCGCCTTTGATCTCAAAGGGGGCGCACGCCTGGCGCCGTCGAGGTCGGCGTCCGGGTCGGGTAAGGCGTCCGCGTCGAAGTCTTGGTGCGCGTCGGAATCGGCGTGCGCGTCGGAGTGCGGGTGCGGGTGAACACCGGCGTCCGGCTCGGCGTGCGCGTCCGCGTCGCCGTCCGCGTCGAGGTCATCGTCCGCGTCGCCGTGATGGTTCGGGTGTTGCTCGGCGTTCGGGTGAAGGTCCGGGTGATCGTAGCAGTGCGCGTCCGCGTCGGGGTGCGGGTCGGCGTGGACGGACGAGTCGAGGTCGCAACCGACGTCGAGGTCACTTGCGGCGTCGAGCTGGGGACGCGCGTCGGGGTGCGGGTCGGTGTCATCACCTGGGTCGCGGTACGCGACGCCGTCGCCGTGCGAGTCGAGGTCGCGGCCGCCGGCGGCACCGTCGCCGTCGGGTTTGTCGATGGCGCGATGTACTGCAAACAACTCGGCTGGCTCGCCGCCCGCGACAGCACGTGGGCGCGCATCCGCGACGGGACACGGTCCGGCAGCATTCCGTGTTGGAAGCCGAGGCCGAAAGTCATGGTGATGTTGCTCGAGCCACCGCTGAGCAGATGGCAGTAGCTCATGATCGTGCCGCACTTGCCGCCGGAGCCCGCCGCGCAGGGCAAGCTGGTCGCCCCGGAGTAGCAGCCGCCGTCGCCGCTGTAGCATTTGTCGACCGGATCCGAGCTGCCGCCGATGCCGTTGTAGCAATGGGTGTGCGGCGAGTTGAAGTTGTGGCCGATCTCGTGGCTGACCGCGAGAATGTCCCACACCACGCTCGGGCTGGCGATGTTGAAGCGTCCGGACATCCCGGCCGTGATGCCGTAGCCGTAGGTGTTGTTGCAGAGCACGCCGACGTAAGCGACGCCGCAGCCGGTCGGCTTGCCGCTGAGCATATGGGCGATGCTGCGGCTGACCCCGGCATTGTTGTTGATCCAGTAGGTGCGGAACTGCGACAGGATGGTGTCGCAGGAGGTTGCCGTCCACGGGTCGGCGCTGGTGGTCCACAGCTTGAGGTAGGAGACCGACAAGCTGGTATTCACCTCGTTCTCGTAAATGGTCGAGGCATAGGCGAAGAGATCGCCAACGTAGTCGGTCGCATCGGCGACGTTGCCGAACTTCTGAAAGAATTCGTAATCGGTATCGATCGCCACGCGCGCGGTGTGACCCACTGCCGTCGCTTCGACCGCTTCTTCGATCGGCGCGGCAACCTCAGCGAGCGCTTCGGTCAGGTCGGCCATGTGGTGCGACTCTTCGCTCGAGCCGCACTCGAACTTGCGATCGCCGCGCTCCCGGCGCAGATCGACCTTGCGCGAGCGCAGATGGCGGCGGCCGCTGGTGGCACTGTCGGGCTCGTCACCGAGCACCCAGGTCTCACCGTTCTTAATGATCAAGCCGCGGACACCGCCGGCAGCGCGTCCGGTCAGCACCGCAACCGCACCGAGATCGCCCTCGACCGCACCGCGGTAGTAGGCGTTGTCGGGGACATGGAAGACGACTTCACGGCTGCCGTCGTCAACGACGATCTTGGCGTCGGGAGCGAAGGCTTCGATCCGCTCGAGCTCGAGC
>DASPMH010000353.1:0-9150 GCA_035627175.1 Terriglobales bacterium
ATGGCGACGGCAGGACTGCCGAGGGGAATCGTGATGCGCCCTTCCGGATCGAGCTCAGGGCCGTAGAGAATGTTGACGGTATCGCCGAAGCCGTTGCCGACGATGATGTCGGCGATGGCATCGCCATCGACATCGCCAATGGCGACGGCCTGAGGGCTCGGGCCGGCAGCGCGGACGGCATCGGCGGTGAAACCGCCCGCACCGTCACCACGCAACACCGACACGCCGGTTTCGCCGGCGACGACGAGATCGATCGTGCCGTTCGATTCGATATCGCCGGCAACAATGGCAAACGGAGTCGAGACGACGCTGATCGGGGCCTGCATCAAGGCGGCGCCGCAGTCGAAGGCCACCTGATCCGAGGCGTTGCGCAGCACCACCACCCGCGATTGCGCTTGGTCCGCTACCGCCAGGTCGATATCGCCGTCGCGATCGAGGTCGGTGGCGACCAGCGCCACCGGGCGGCCGCCGATCGCGACGTGGCAAGTGGTGAAGCCTGCTTCGAACTGTGCCGCGGCTCCGAGCGGAGCCAGAAGCATCGCCACATTCAGCAGAATCGCCAGCCGCACAAGCTTCATCGGCTCGAATCCATCCGGCTCGCTGCGCTGCGGCGCCGCTGTCGCAAAGCGAACAACATCAGCCCTCCACTGATCCATGCTGCCAGCGAGCTGCCGTTCGGATCGATCGCGCAACTGTTCCCTTCGACGCTAATCACGCCACGCGGGGTGCGGCTCGGATCGGCGGTGTGGGTCGGAGTCTGGCGCTGCGAGCGCGTCGGTGTCGCCGAGGGAGTGTTGGTGATGACTGCGGTATTGGTCGGCAGCGGCGTCGAAGTCGGCACCGGAGTGTCGGTCGGCGGAGGAGGCGGGGGAGCGATACTGCTGACGAAGTAGGTGAGCGTGCCATTGCCGGCATTGGCGACGACGATATCATTGCGGCCGTCGCGGTCGATGTCGGCGACGACCACATCGCGTGGCAGGCTGCCGCCGGCCTCGGCCGGCTTCTGCGAGCCGCCGAAGCGGCCATCGCCGCCGCCGATGTAGACGTCGACTGTGCCATTGGCCGAACCGTGTGCGTCGGCGATCACCAGATCGCGCCGGCCGTCGCGGTTGACGTCGCCGAAGGCGATCGCCGCGGGCGAGGCAAAGCCGTTCTCGGGCTGGCTGAGCACGTTCGGCGCGCCGAAGCGGACACTGCCGCTTTCGCCGGGCGCGCTGTAGAACAGGGTGCCATCGCCACTGCCGCTGCCGGCGGTCAGCACCGCGAGGTCGGGCAAGGTGTTGGCGATATCGAACGCCGCAGCGGCCAGCCCGATCGGCGGTTGGGTCAGGCGCAGAGGCGCCTGTGCCTCGAAACGGCCGGCGGCATTGTTGCAGGCCAAGGCCTGATCGGTGCGCTGCAAGAAGACGGAAATGTCATTGGTGATGACGCTGGTGATCGCGAAATCGTCACGACCGTCGCCGTTGAGGTCGAGAGCGACGACACGGTTGGAGCGGCGATTGGTCGGCACCAAACAAGCCGAGCTGCCGAAGGGCGCGTTGCGGTTGTTAGTATTGAGAAGAATGGCGATCTGATCGCTGCCGGCATCGGCGACGATGACGTCGGGCCGGCCGTCGCGGTTGAAATCTGCAATCGCCAGCGACTGCGGGTCGATGCCGGCCGGAACGGGAGCGCTGGTGCGAGCCAGGCCACCGTCGCCGTCGCCGAAGAACACCGAAACGCCGCCGCTGCCGACGGCCACCAGATCTTGCGAGCCGTCGCGATCGAAATCTGCCGCAGCGACATCGATCGGATCGTCGATCGCTTCGACGGCGCCGATACCCGGACGTACCGCTGAGCACGCCGCGGCATTCGTCGCGGTCGGTGAAGGCATCGCTCCGGTAGCGGTGACGGTCGGAGTCGCCGTCGGGGTGCGCGGCGTGGTGTCGACGGTCGGCGTATTGGTCCGCGTCGCCGTCGCGGGAGGTGAAGTGGGAGAGGGCGCGGTGGTTGGCGTATCGATCGGCTGGTTCGGATCGTTGGGATCGTTCGGATCGTTGGGGTCGGTACCGCCGAGGCGAGCAAAGGACACCGCAGCTATGCGTGGCGTCTGCGGCGGAGTGCCACCGCGCGTCATCATTAGAACGACACGATCATTGATGGCATCGGCCAGGGCGACATCATTGAAGCCGTCCTCGTCGAAGTCGGCGACGGCAAGAGCGACCGGCTGCGATTGGGCATTGCCGCCGATCGGTCCGGCGAGGGTGACATTGCACGTACTCAAGGGCACCGTCGGGATGCCGGTGGGAGTCGCCGTCGGAGTCAGGGTGTGGGTATGCGTCGGCGTAGAGGTGGGGCCGGTCGGCGTCGGCGTCTGAGTCGCGGTGCCGCCTACCGGCGTCGGCGGCTCGGTTGGCTCCGGCGTCTCGCCAGGGGCCGAGGTGTTGAGAAGAATGAAGATTGTGTCGAGGTCGATGCCGAGAGCTACCAGGTCGTCGAGACTGTCGTTGTTGAGCTTGCCGGAGTCGATCGAGGCGCCGCCGCCGATGTTCAAGGCGTTGCTAGGAAACGCCTGGCGGAACAGGTTGTCGCCCTCGAGCGGCTCACCCTCGCGAATAGTGCAGATGTCGCTAGGCTGACAGAGAACGGCGATCTGGCCTTCGCTTGGGGCGGCGGCCATATCGAGCCGGCGGTCACCATCGACGTCGAGCTCGGTGACCGTGGCCGCACGTCCATCGAAGATGATCGGCGCCGGATTCTGAAAGGCGAAGGGTTCCTCGCTGAGGTTGGAGCGCAGAATGGTGGCGTGGTTCTCGGCGAGGTCACCCGCTTCTGCGTCGACGACGAGAATGTCATCGCCGCCGTCATCGGAGAAGTTGTGGACCGTCAGACCGGCGGGGCGATTGCCGAAACCACCTTCTCCAGCACGAGTGAAGGGGGCGAAGGTGCCGTCGCCGTTGCCGAGATAGACGTAGACGAAGCCGTCGGCGCCGGCGGTCGCGGCCAGATCGAAGTTGGTGTTGTTGTCGAATAGGCCTGCCGCGATTTGGAAGAAGCCGGCACCGGGTGCATTGATCGTCGAAGGACTGAACGCTTCGACCGTTCCTTGGCCGTCGCCACGCAGCAAAAAGATGGAGGTTTCGTTGATCACGGCGATATCGTCGCGGGCATCATTATTGAGGTCGGCAATCACCATCCCGATCGGGTTGGGATTGACGCCCGGCGAGGGACCCTGATCGAAATTGCCGGTGCCGTCGCCGAAGAGAACGGTCACCGTGGTGCCGCCGCTGTTGGCAACAACCAGGTCGACGTTGCCGTCATTATTGAAGCGCCCGCTCTGCACGGCGCGGGGCTCGGGGCCGGTCTCGACGATGATCGGATCCTCGGCGAAGCCGCCGGAGTTGTTGTTGAGGAAGACCGAGAGCTCGCCGGGATCGTCTCCGTTGACGACCATCAGATCATCGACGCCGTCGTTGTTGACGTCAGCGAGGTGAATCACCTGCGGACCGCCGGAGGCGATCGCATCGATCTCGAGGACGGTGCGGGTGAAGGAGATGCGAGCCGCGACCGGCGCGGCGGCGACGATCGCAAAGAGCGAGGCGATGGTCGCGATCACGCGCGAGCTGGTCAGAGGCATGCGGGCGCTTTTTCTACCGATGAATTGGCTTTGTCAATTGCGCTTCTGGGCAGACGAAAGCCGTGGCGCTTGATTCATCGCGATCCGCCGAAGCGTTTGGTCAGGGCGACCGGCACCGCCGCGGCGGAGCCGGTCACCGTCAGGCGAGGGCGCGAGTGTCGCCGCCGCGCACCGCTTGCTCGAGCGCGCTCAGCGTCGTTGCTATCTTGGAGTCGACGCTGCGGCGGCGTTCGATGGCACGCACCGCATACATCACCGTCGAGTGATCGCGCCCGCCGAAGCTGGCGCCGATCGCCGGAAAGGTTGCTTGAGCGAGCTCGCGGCTGAGGTACATCGCCAGCTGCCGAGCTTCCGACACCAGCTTGCCGCGGTGGTGCGACTTCAAGTCGTCGGGCGTGATCTGGAAGAAACTGCTAACCGCTTGCTGCACCTGCTCGATGGTGACGCGGGCGTGACGATGGCTGGAGGAGGCGCCGAGGATCCGTTGGATGCTGCCGACATCGATGGTCATGCCGCGCAAGGCGCGCCAGGCAAGGATGCGAGTCAGCGCGCCTTCGAGCTCGCGGACACTGGTGCCGCTGCGATCGACGATCATCTCCGCGACCGCCAGCGGCAGGGTGACGCCTTCTTGGGCAGATTTCTGCTCGATGATCGCAATGCGCATCTCGCGGGTCGGCGGCTGGATGTCGACGATCAAGCCGCCGGCGAAGCGGCTGCGCAAGCGCTGCTCGAGCTCCGAGATCGCGTGCGGCGGTTTATCCGACGTGATCACGATCTGCTTGCCGGCTTCATAGAGAGCATTGAAGGTATGAAAGAACTCTTCCTGGGTACGCTCTTTGCCGGCGAGGAACTCGACGTCGTCGAGGATCAGCATGTCGAGCTCGCGAAAGCGGTCGCGGAACAGCGCCATCTGATCCTGGCGCAGCGAGCCGATCAAAGTGTTGATGAAGCTCTCCGCCGACAGGAAGGCGATGCGGCGGCGGGGCTGTTGGCGCAAAGCCTCGTGGGCAACCGCGCTGATCAGATGGGTCTTACCGAGGCCGACACCGCCCCACAGAAACAGGGGATTGAATTGGTGGCCGGAGCTCTCGGTGACCGCCCGGGCGGCGCCGTAAGCGAGCTCGTTGGTTGGACCGACGACGAACTGATCGAAGGTGTACCCCGGCATCAGGCGGCCGATCTTGAGGGCGCGTACTACCGGCGGCTTGGGCGCCTCGAGATTTGCAATCGCGGCAGCGGTGCTCTCGCTCGGCCGCGGCTTTTCCGCGCCCGCATCGGCGACCACGACGCGGATGGCGACCGCCGCATTGGCGCCTTGCTGCACCGCGCTGCGGATCGCTGCCAGGAAGTGGCGAGTGATCCATTCTTGAAAGAAGCGATTGGCAACCTCGAGCCGCAAGCCCTGCTCATCGACATGGCAGCGGATCGGCTCGATCCAAGTCGCGAAGTTACGCTCCCCGAGCTGCTCGCGCAGCAGCGGCAAAGCCGCTTGCCACTCAGCCTCCATACGTCCCGCTCCCATCGCCGTCGCGCTATCTCCGCCCTGCAGACTGCTGCGCTCGGAAGTTATCCACATGTGGGGCCGACGCCGTAACTCACCGCCACCACACAACTTCTCTCCTCCTTCCACACAACCATGCACAACTCTCCCCTACAGCGAGCATCGGCGTCCCCGAGGACCGATGCGCGCCGCCGACAAGCATCCATTTCGACTTCGAAAAACTCCCCAATCGTCAGTAGCGAGGGCGCCCTCTTAGCTGCGGGCTCGTTTTCAAGTCAACAAATTTTTGGACCGGCGAGATTGTGTTGGAGCGACAAGGGTCTGCGTGCAGGGGGCCGTATCGCGGCGCGATAGATGGTGCCGACGGCTCCGATAGCCATCGCTGTAAGTGCGAGTGCCAGCGTCGTTTTCCATTTACGGAAGATGGCGAGGAGGGAATCCGCGAAAGTCGTCGCGGGTGAAAAAAATTTACTTTGACTCGCGCGCCAAAGTCAGAGCATCGGCGAGTCGTTCGCTATCGAGCGCGCCTTCGATCTTGCGACCGTTGATGAAGAAGGTCGGCGTCGATTGAATCTGCAACTGCATACCTTCTGCCGCATCGCGCGCAACACGTTGTCGTGCCGCTTCACTCTGCAGACAGGTTTCGAACTTGCCGAGGTCGAGACCGATCGCGCGCGCGTATTCGACCAGCTCACTGCGTTTGAAGTGACTCTGGTTCTCGAACAACGCGCGTTGATAGGGCCAGAACTGGTTCTGTTCGCCGGCACATTCAGCCGCGGTGGCAGCGAGACACGATTGCTTGTGACCGCCGCCCGCTTTGATCGCCGCATTGCACGCCGAGTCGAGCGGGAAGTGGCGGAAGACGATGCGCACGCTCTTGTCGCGCTCGCTGCGCAGCAGTTGTTCCAACGTGTGCGAGAGCGCGGCACAGTGGCCGCAACCGAAATCCGAGAACTCTACGATCGTCACGGGAGCATCGCGCGGGCCAACGCTGTTGCCTACATCGGCAGAGACCTTCTCGATCGGTCGCTGATGAAACCATTCATAGAACTCGGGCTTCTCGCTGCGAATCATTTCGGCGCTGAGTGCCGGTGTCGCCGACAACAGCGCCTCCCACATCGCCAGCGCGATCAGTGCGACGGCAGCGAGCAAGCTGCCGGCGACGATCCAGCGGTCGTTGCTCGATGCGGCGACCTCGCGACGTGAAGCGGTGCGCGGTGCCAATTGCGTCCGCAATCGCCAACTGAAGACGAACACCACCAAGCTGACGAGATACAGGGCGCTGCACAACAGGCAGACGGTGTTCAGCACGAAGAACGCCACGTATGCCATGTAGATCGAGAAAATCAGACCGAAGATCGAACCGGCGAACAGTGCGGCGGCAAGACTGCGGCGGCGGCTGAAGCTCTCGGAGTAGACCAGGCCCGCGGCCAGCAACAGCATGCCGCCGTAGTAGAGACAGGCGAGCAGCGACACCGAGACGCCGAACAGATTGGCGTAATCGCTGCTCAGGACGACGTCGCAATTGACCCGAGCGTTGACGTTGCAGAAGCTGGCGAAATTGGCATCGCTATCGAGTTGCCGTTTGACGTTCTCGATGGTGATGCTCACCCACAAGCCGATGGCAGCAGCCAGCAGTACGGGCAGGGCATGGCGAAGTCGTTGCTGCATCTTATGCTGCCGCGCGAGCGACGCCCCTACTTGCCAGCGTCCCCAGTCGAGGGCAAGGCCGCGGCCGCTCCACTGTTCTATTCGGTGAAGACACGGGCGTACTCCCACTTGCCTTTGGCGGCGACGACCACTGCCATCAGCTCGCCGCCGGCGCTGATCAGCTTGGCGGCCTCGTCTTGCTTCCCTGGCGGCAGTCTCAGCAACAGTGCTTGCTCGCCTCGACGCGCCCGCTGCTCTTCTCCCGGCGCGAGCACGAGCTCGCGCAAATGCGCCAGTGAGTCGCGCAAACCGATCATCGGCGGTGCCGTCGCATCGGCGAGGAGCTGATCGAGGGTGATGGCAGTGTCGATATGAAAGCGGCCGAAACCGGTGCGGCGCAGTGATTGCAAATGGCCCGCAGTGCCGAGTGCGGTGGCGATCTCTTCCGCCAGCACCCGCACGTAGGTGCCTTTGGAGCAGGCGACGCGAAAGGAAAGCGAATCGGCCGTGGCCAGCTGCAACTCGAGCGCGTCGAGCCGTACCGGTCGTGCTTCGCGCTCGACCGTCACACCTTGCCGTGCCAAGCGGTACAGCGGCGTGCCCTCGCGCTTGATCGCCGAATACATCGGCGGTGTCTGCATCCGTTCGCCGACGAACTCGGCGCCGATCCGGGCGAGGTCCGTCACGGTGATCGCCGGCACGGGCAAGCGTGCCACTTCTCGACCGGTGCGATCGCCGGTATCGGTCGACCAACCGAGTTGAATGATTCCTTCGTACTCCTTGTCCGCGATCGACAAGAACTGCGCCACCTTGGTGCCCTGGCCGATGCACACCGGTAGCACTCCGGTGGCGAAGGGATCGAGTGTGCCGAGATGTCCGGTCTTGGTGTGTAAGGCGCGCTTCACCTTACGCACGACGTCGGCAGAGGTCGCGCCCTCGGGCTTGTCGACGATCAGCAGGCCGTCCATCACTCGTCGGTGTCGGCCTCATCGTCGCCCGCCTGTGATGTCGGCGCCGGTGGGGTCGCCTCGCGCAACACCTGCGCCAGCCGCCCGGCATCGTCGAGCGACGTATCGCGAATAAAGCGCACTTCGGGGGCGTAGCGCAGGTTTAGCTGCTTGGTCAGTTGCGAGCGGAGGAATCCGGCGGCGCGATTGAGTCCGATCAGAGTCTTGTTGCGGCTATCGCTGTCGCCGGCAGAGCTGAAGTACACCTTGGCATGGCGCAAGTCGGGGCTGACGTCGACACGAGTCACCGTCACCATACCGATGCGCGGATCTTTCACCTCGCGCAGCAAGAGCTCCGAGATGACTTCGCGCATCGCTTCGGCGACACGTTCGGGACGGCGTCCGGGGGGCATCGCTGGCGCTCCTATACGCGGATGATCTCGATCTCGTCGGCGCCGAGCTGAGCCACCTGCATCGCGTCGATCGCGTGCACGACCTGGCGCAAGGCCCCTTCGACATAGCCGGCGTCCGAGCCTGCCATGCAGATGCCGATCTCAGCGCGCTGCCACAGGTCTTGCGACTCGGTTTCGGCCACCGAGACATTGAAGGTGTTGGCGACCCGCGCCTTGATCTTCTTGATCACGCCACGCTTTCCCTTGAGCGAGTGATTCTCGGGCAGAAAGAGAGTGACCTTGAGCACGCCGATGACCACGGCACACCAGGGGAGACGGCGACAGAAGAGGGCGGGGCGGCAAGCTTGCGCTTGCTACGCCCGCCGTTCGGCGTACGCGGCGCGAGCCACAGGTTGGGTCAGACGGCGCTCGACACTCTCCATCTCGAAGGTCTCGATAGAGTCGCCGGCCCTGATGTCGAGATAGTCCTCCAAGCCGATGCCGCACTCGTAGCCCGATTGGACCTCGCGAGCATCCTCTTTGAAACGCCGCAGGCTGCCAACCTTGCCGGTGTAGATGACGACGTGGTCGCGGACCAGACGGGCTGCGGCGTTGCGGACGATCTTGCCTTCGACGACATACGAGCCGGCGACGACGCCGATGTTGGGAATGCTGAACACCTGGCGCACTTCGGCGCGCCCGACGACCTTTTCGCGCAAGGTCGGCTCGAGCATGCCTTCCATCGCCTTCTGCAGGTCGTTCTGAACATCGTAGATGATGTTGTACAGGCGAACATCGACGCCTTCGCGCTCGGCCACCTCACTCGCCTTGGCTTCCGGGCGAATGTTGAAGCCGATGACCACCGCATTGGATGCGGAAGCGAGCAGCACGTCGGACTCGGTGATGCCGCCGACCGAGGCATGGATCACGTTGAGGCGGACCTCGGGTGTCGACATGCGAACCAAAGCGTCGGCGAGAGCTTCGACCGATCCTTGCACGTCGGCCTTGACGACGACTTTGAGCTCCTTGACGTCGCCGGATTGC
>DASPMH010000354.1:0-2113 GCA_035627175.1 Terriglobales bacterium
TGGCGGGCCGGCGAACCCAGGCCAAATGGCTAGGCTGACGCCGGTAGCCACCGTGACATGCTGGCTGGTTGCCTGACGTACACGGCCCTCGCAGCACCTTCCCCGCTTCGATCGCGCCTTCCTAAGCTTCCGCTGCCTTGCGACGCTTTTCCAGTTCAACGGTGTCCGTTCGGGCCTGCTCAATTTTCGCTCTCGCCACCGCCTCATCGACTTGCCGGATTTGGGCAGCAGTAGGTGGCGATGGTTGAAAGGACGCTGCCACCGGGATCGCCGTTGCGACTGCCGGTGAGCCAAACGTCGGCAATCTCCCGGCGCCACCGGCCGTCAGTGTCCACCGCGATGTGGCGCTTGCGCCCCTTGATCCGCTTACCCGCATCGTAGCCACCCCCCGATGGGGCCGAAGGCGCCTTGACCGAGTGGCTGTCGACCACCGCTGCGGACGGACTCTGCTCGCGCCCCTCACGCTCCCGGTCCAGCATCAGCGCCACGTCGTGGATCGTGCGGAACAGCAGGCGGCGCACGAAGCGTCGGAACCACCAGTAAACTGTCTACCATGGTGGGAAGTCCTTGGGCAGCATCCGCCCGAACGGGCCAGATACCGCAAGGCGTTCAGCACCTCACGCAGCTTGAACTCAATGGACCTTCACAAGGATACGCAATCTCTGCAGCAGTGGATTTAATTGATATCGACGGTCGGTTCAGCTCGAGCCCCGTTCAGAAACAGGCGGGTGCGATAGACGATCTGGCGGTCGAAATCGTTGGGCCTCATCTGCCCCCAGACAGCCAACTGCACGGATCCCTCGACCACCAGGATCAGGAACGCCGCCGCGGCATCTTCGGCATCAGCTACGTTGCCGGAGTCAGGCCGCAACCGCCGTTGAAATAGATCAGTCAAATATCCGATCGTGGGCTGAGCCGTTCGTTCCCAAAGATACTGAGCAACATCAGGATTGCGGAATACTTCGGTGTTCGCGATCCTCACCAGCCGCATTCCCGAAGACTTCTTGATGTTCGAAACCCACAGGCGCGCGATTGTCACGAGCGTTTGCTCGAGATCATCCGTCTCCGCCGATTGGAGGCGTTCAGCGGGGACGACCCACTGGTCGATCGCCCGTTGCAGCGCGGCTCGGAACAACGTGTCCTTGTCGCCGAAACGGGAATAGATCGTCCGTCGAGACATGTTCATCTCGGCGCAGATCGTGTCGATCGTGGTCGCCTCGAAGCCATTGTCCAAGAAGAGGTCGAGCGCCCGGTCGAGCAGCTCCTCGGTGCGTTGCTCAATCAGTGCCTTGGTGGGACGCCCGGGGCGCCGGCCATCATGCCGCGGGAGCTTCTCAGGTTTACCGCTGAACAGCGGCGCAGGGTGTCGCGCTTTCATGGCCAAGCGCGCTAGCTCACCCCTTCTCGCCATGTCACTGTGCAATTGTGATGCCTTCGTAGCTCTTGAGCATCTCCAGCTCGGGCAATGGCATTTGGAGGTAGATGTCGAGGTGGCGGATTTTTCCGACCTCGTCGAACTCGTACACCAACACCGAATTCACGGCACTGGTGACCCCGCCGACATTGCTCCGCTCTTCGAGTTCGACGATGACAAGGTGATCGTTCTGGGTCAGGCGCTTGAACGAGCACTCCCACTCCGAACTCCTTGCCCAGCCATCGAGAAAGCCGACGTATTCCGGCCACGCCATGACTTCCTTGAAGTTGCCGACCCGTTCGAAAGCAGCGGTGTCGACGAACGCGGCCAGGTCGTCCCATTGTTCCGACGAGAAATCGGGGGCTTTGGCAGCATCGACGAGGTTCTTCATCGTTTCGGTGTAGTCCAGCGCCTTGCGTGCAAGCCCGGAATAGGCGCCGATAACGGTGCCAAGGTCATGGAGTGGCATGGGCTCGGCTCCTTCAGGCGCGAGCGGCAAGGTAGCGGTCGAGGACCGAGTGGAAGCGCGCGATGCTGAGTTCCTCGCGCACTAGGGAGATGTGGTCGAGACCGCTGTTTCTCAGCCCAAGCTGTTGGCGCGGCATCTGCTTGTAATCCTGCTGCAAGGCGAGGAAGTACGGATAGCTGTTGGGCTCGGTCACCTCGACCGGCTCTGCCCGGTATTGAGCGCGGACCGCC
>DASPMH010000355.1:0-4254 GCA_035627175.1 Terriglobales bacterium
TGACGAAGCCAAGCAGCAGCAAGACGCCGAACGCCAAACGCAGATCGACACCGGTCGCTCCCAACGTGTCGGTGACCAGCGCCGCCCCGAGCAGCGACGAGAGCGCGATCAAGGCCCAGTCGAAGACGAACCACAGCAGGATCGCTCCGACGATCGCGCCGAGCAGTACCCAGATCCAGTAGAACGGCGTCGACTCGAAGGCGACGGTGAAGAACAGCCACGAGGCGATCTCCGCACCCGCGACGAAGCCGGCCACTGCAATCGCGAGACGCTCGAGGAACACCGCCGCCACCGCTCCCGCCAGTCCCGCAAGCACGCCTACCGCAACCGCCTGCCACTCGACGCGATCGAGCAATACCTGCCCTCCGGTCATCACCCCGACCGCCCAGCCGGTAGCGACGACGAAACCGAGCGCCGCGGCAAACAGCCAGAACAAGCTGCGGCCGAAGAGCAACATCACCAACCCGACAACCAGCTGCGGCACCAGCATCCGGCGACGATAGCACCGCCGGCAACCCTCGCCAGACCTGTAGCGTGCGCTCTTTGAGCGCACGCTACTCGTCGCTGCGATGCTTTCGGACAGCCTGCTCCTTCGCGGACCGCGCGCTCGGAGAGCGCGCACTACAGCCCTGGAGAAGCTCGGGCGCCTTGCCTTGGGGGAGGCATTTCCTTAAGTCAGGCCGACTGCTCGATCGGAGGTCCCCCTGCATGAGCGATAGCGCCGCGGCCCGGCCGCTCCCGGTTGTCGACTACCTCAAGCTGCCGGAGAACGGCGAGCCATACTTGGAAGGTTTGCGCTGCCAGGCCTGCAGCGCGGTCTTTCTCGGACGTCGCCAGGTTTGCTCGAAGTGCTCGGCGCGCGGCCGACTCGAGCCGGTGCAGCTGGCGAGAACCGGTACGCTGTACGTCTTCTCGATCGTCTACCGCTCCTTCCCCGGCATCGCCGTGCCTTATGTCTCTGCAATCGTCGATCTCGACGGCGGCGGCACCCTCAAGGGCAATCTGATCGGCGTCGAACCCGATCCGGCCAAGATCGCGCTCGGCATGCCCGTCGAGGTCGTCTTCGGCGATGCGCTCGGGCGCAAAGACAAGGAAGGCAACTCGTACATCAGCTACTTCTTCCAACCACGACGCGATTGAGCCAGGCGAGGAAACCATGGACGTCTACGTAATCGGCATCGATATGATCAAGTTCGGCCGCTTCCCCGAGCGCAGCGTGCCCGAT
Organism: Terriglobales bacterium; assembly: GCA_035627175.1. Classification (GTDB taxonomy): domain Bacteria; phylum Desulfobacterota; class Binatia; order HRBIN30; family HRBIN30; genus DASPMH01. The sequence continues at coordinate 1,226 of DASPMH010000355.1, forward strand.
CTCGGCGCCGAGGCGGCGCTGCTCGCGCTCGACGATTGCGGCTTGTCGATCCAGGACATCGAAGCGCTCTACTGCGGCAACCTCGGCCAGGCCGATGCGATGGTCGGCCAGCGCTTGCTGCAGCAGATCGGCCAGACCGGCATCCCGGTGGTCAACTGCGCCAATGCCTGCGCCACCGGCGCCACCGCCTTCCGGGAAGCTTGGATGTCGGTCAAGGCTGGGGTCAACGATCTCGTACTCGCGGTGGGTGTCGAGCAGATGGGCAAGGGCCTGCTCGGCGGCACCGGCGGCCGGCGCGGTATTCCCAAGGAAGGCCTGCTCGGGTCGGGCACGATGCCCTGCGTCTTTGCCGAAGCGGGCATGGAACACTCCCGCAAGTACGGCACGACCTTCGAGCAGTTCGCCAAGGTGTCGGTCAAGAATCACCACCATTCGACGATGAACCCGAAGGCGATGTACCAGCTCGAGACGCCGCTCGAGATGGTGATCAACGCCGAGATGATCTCCTACCCCAACACCAAGCTGATGTGCTCGGTCAACGTCGACGGCTCTGCGGCGGCGGTGCTGGCGTCGGAGAAGAAGGTGCGTGAACTCGGTTTGATGAAGCGGGCGGTGCGGGTGCGCGCCTCGGTGCTCACCAGCGATCCCTGGCAAGAGCGGGATCTGGTGATGCCCGACGTCAACAGCTGTACCCGACTTGCCGCCAAGAAGGCGTACGAGATGGCCGGCGTTGGGGCTCAGGACATCGACCTGGTCGAGCTGCACGACTGCTTCGCCACCGCCGAGATCCTCCACTACGAGAATCTCGGCCTGTGCGCCGATGGCGAAGCGGGCGCAATGATCGACAGCGGCGCCACCGCGCTCGGCGGCAAGATTCCGGTCAACGTCTCCGGCGGGCTGCTCTCCAAGGGGCATCCCCTCGGCGCCACCGGCATCGCCAACATCTACGAAGTCAGCACCCATCTCCGCGGCGAAGCCGGGGCGCGCCAAGTCGCCGACGCCCGCCTCGGCCTGACCCACGTCATCGGTCTCGGCAGCGCCTGTGCCGTTCACATCCTCGAGAAGGTGAGCTGAGCGACAGCCGCAAGATTGCGGATGGCGAAGCTCGATGCGGAAGCTCTCGCGGCGGCGCTGCGGCTGCCCCCCGGCGCCAGCATCGCAGGCCTGCAGCGAATGTCGGGCGGCGCCTCGCAGGAGACCTGGGCCTTCGACATCGTCCGCGGCGAGCAGCGCGAGCCGCGCATCCTTCGGCGCGCCGTCGGCGATCGCCAGGGTTCCAGCCTGGGCGGGCCGGCGATCGATCTCGCCACCGAAGCCGAGCTGATCCGCCGAGCGGCCCAGGCGGGCGTGCCGGTGCCCGAGGTGACCCAGGTGCTCAATCCTGCCGACGGCCTCGGCGCCGGCTTCGTCATGACCCGCATCGACGGTGAGACGATCCCGCGCAAGATCTTGCGGGAGCCGCGGCTAGCGCCGGCGCGCAGCCGCCTCGCCCGGCAATGCGGCGAGATCGCAGCCCACATCCACGCCATCCCGCTCGCGTGCCTCCCCGAGCTACCTCGCAGTGGCGCGACGGCACAGCTCGATCAACTTGGGGCGATCTATGACGCCTTCGATCATCCTCATCCGGTTTTCGAGATCGCCCTGCGCTGGTTGCGCGATCACGCCCCACCCCAGGATCGTACCGCCCTCGTCCATGGCGACTTCCGCAACGGCAATTTGATCGTCGCGGAAGAAGGCGTGCGCGCGGTGCTCGACTGGGAGCTGTCTCATCTCGGCGATCCGCTCGAAGATCTCGGCTGGATCTGCGTCGGCTCGTGGCGCTTCGGCGCCAACGATCGACCTGTCGGCGGATTCGGCCAGCGCGAAGAGCTCTTCGCCGGATACCAAGCCGCCGGCGGGGGCGCGGTCGACGCCGAGGTAGTGCGCTACTGGGAGATCTTCGGCACCCTCAAGTGGGGCATCATCTGCATGATGATGTATGGCGCCTACCGCAGCGGTCTCGATCGTTCCGTAGAGCGGGCCGCCATCGGCAGGCGAGCCTCCGAGACCGAGCTCGATCTACTCGCGCTGCTGACGCCGCGAGGGAACGCAGAGCCGGAGGCATAACCATGCAGGACCCGCCGAGCGCAGTAGAGCTGATCGAAGCGGTGCAAGGCTTCCTCGAGCAGACCGCGCTGCCGGAGCTGGAGGGACGCGCCGCCTTCCATGCCCGCGTTGCCATCAACGCTCTGGCAATCGTCGCCCGAGAGCTGCAGCACGCTCCGGCAGCGAATCATGCCGAGACCCTGCGACTGCGCCACCTGCTTTCACCATCTGCCGCCCCCGGCGCAGTCGAGAGCTTGTCTCTGCTCGACCTCAACCGCGAGCTCTGCCGGCGTATCCGTGCCGGCGAGATCGGGCTGGAGAATGCCGAGCTCTGCGAGCATCTCTGGCAGACGACGCTCGCCAAGCGGGCGATCGATGCGCCGCCGCGCTGATTCACGGCTCGCCGGGCTGCGGCTGAGGTAGCTTCAGCTCGATTGCCGGCAGCGGACAGCGGCTGCGGCCGGCTTTGACGTCGGCTTGGCTGACAGCGACGCTGGTGAAGAGAAAGCGCTGATCCTGGGCGCGGTGCTCGGTCAACTCGGCCGCGGGATAGCACAGTTGCAGCCGCTCGATCGCCGTGCGTTGCCAGGCCATGACGATGAAGGTTGCGGCCTTGCGGTCGTCGATCAACGCCGGCACCTGCTCGATGACGATCGCCTGGTGCTCCGGGCAGAAGATGTCGACCATCGGTTCGCTGCCGGTGGGATCGGGCGCCGCCAAGAAATAGAACCGGCGGCCGTCGCAGTGCTGGCGTACATACCGCCACGCAGCCGGCACTTGGAACAATCTGCCGTCCCCTTTGGCGGAATAGTCGACGAAGAACAGCTGGTAGTTCTGCAGCGCCACCCAGGCACCGAGGCCGAGCAACACCGCCGGCAGCACCGTGACCCGGTACCAGCGGCGCGCCGGCGGAGCCGCCAAGAAGGTCCGCTCGATGGCGAAGG
>DASPMH010000356.1:0-8317 GCA_035627175.1 Terriglobales bacterium
GGAGTGCGCATGCTGTCGCCGCTGGCGGCGTTTCTCGCCGGGTGGGGTCTGACTGTCGCCGAAGAAGATGCGGTGATCGATGCGATCGTTGCCAGGGTGCAGCAGGATTTTTCCGCGGTCGCTGCCGGCGGTGCGAACGGCGACTTCGCCGTTTCGGGCGTTGCCGGGGAGTTCGCGATCGAGATTCGCAACAGCCGCGATGACGGGCCGCTGTGGGGCCAACCCAACCTCACCCGGGTGATTGTCGGCGGAACCATCGCCGAGCTCGGCATCAACACCATCGGCGTGTCGGAAGCGATCGATGTCGGCAACTTCGCGACCGAAGAGAGCGCCGTGGTGTTGCTCGATCATCTCAGCGACCCGAACACCAGCAACCCGCGCTCGCTCAATCGCTTCCCGATCGATCCTCCGCATAGCATCGTCGATGTGATCGGCGCAGCTGTCGGCGGCGCCGTCAGTCATGAGGCCGGTCATCTGTTCGGCAGCTTTCACACCGATCGATTGAATCAACAGCCGTGCGTGATGGACGTCGGCGGCGACATCGGCGATCTGCTCGGTGTCGGGGAGGACGGCATCTTTGGCAGCGACGACGACGTCGAGGTCCGCTTTGTCGCCGATACCTATGCCCCGTCAGAAGGGTTCACGGGGACGGAAGACACTCGCAATGTGAACGCCTTCGGCCTCTCCACTGGAACCGGCCCGGTATTCGACACACCGACGCCGACCGCAACTGCGACAGCGACCGATCCGGGGGAGCCGCCGATGGCCACTGCGACGGCGACGCTGGCGCCCTCGGCAACGCCGACGCCGGCACTGCCGGCGTCGACACCCACCCGCACCATCAGCCCGACTCCGCCGCTGCCAGGAACCTGCGCCAGCCTGCCGCGCGGCGACTGCCGTACGCCGAGAGATTCCGGCTTCGGGTTGCGGCTGAAGGCGGGGAGCTCCGAGCGCAGTCGGTTCAAATGGAAGTGGCTGCAGGGCAAGGGCGAGCGCGAAGACTGGGGCGCGCCGCAGAGCAGCACCGCCTACGACGTCTGTCTCTACGACGGCACCGGGCTGCGTCTGACCTTGACCGTCGCCGCCGGAGGCAACTGCCCGCCGGGACGACCGTGCTGGCAATCGAGCCGGCACGGCTACACTTTTCGCGATCGCGGTCGCAGCCAATACGGCATGGAGAAGATCAGTCTGCGCGCCGGCAAAGGCCGCATCAGCGCCAAGTTGAGTGGCCGCGGCGCGGCGATGCCGCTGCCGGCACTGCCGCTCTACGTACCGCTGACAGTGCAGCTGGTCAGCAGCGAGGGCCGCTGCTGGAGCGCGACCTATACCAAGCTGAAAGGCAACAATCTCGATACCATCCAAGCGCGCAAAATCCCCCCTCCTTTCTAGGGAGGGGGCAAGGGGGAAGTCGCCGCGGGTTGCTCCAGGTAATGCATTGTGCCGGCGGCGCCTTTGCGCGAGTATCCGGCGCTGCCCATGACACCGACCGTGACGATTGCGATGCGGTGGCTCACCCTTGCCGCCGTCCTGGGACTCAGCTGCTCTTGGTCAGGCTGCTCGCCGGATCCGCCGCCGCGCAAAGCTGCGTCCGCGCCGACGGCGACTACGGTGATCCCCACCGAGCCTGTCGACCCGCGGCCCGAGGCGGCCGCGGCTTTGGGGGAGGCGCTTGCGGGAGTCTACCAACAGGCGCGCGCGGCGATTGCCGGTACCACCGGCTCGGCGCGTTACCTTGGCGAAGGCTTCGGCAACTTGATGGAGCTGGCGGTGACCTTCGCCGAGGACGCCGCAGGATTCGACGACTTCGAGTACTCGCTCAATTGCGCAGGCGCCGAGCCGCCGGGCATCTGCAAGATGGTGCGTGCCTTCCCGCCCGCCGAGGTCGCCAAGGCAGCGGCGCTCGCGCCACAGCTCGGCATCACCGCACCGTTCCAGCTGCGCGTCACCGGCAAGGCCGACCCCGGCTGGGCCAAGCCGCGCGTCGCCAAGACCTATGACGGTCGCTGCGGGGAACAAATCTGCAGCACCGCCACCGGCTCGATCAACCTGGCCGCCGGTCTGGCGATCGACTCCAATGAGGTGCTCGCCTGTCTACGGGCGCTCTGCACCCAAGCCCAGACCGGTCTCGCGCCGCCGGTGGTGGCGGTCCAGCTGCGCGGCCTGATCTCGGGCAAAGGAACGGCTGCGTCGGAGCGGCGCTCGGAGATGTCGCTGGTGATCGAGCTGCCCAGCGACATGCGCCACATCTTCTGGGACACTTTCATGCGCAGGGTCGGCCATCGTTGAGAAAAAGGGGATAACCCCCATTTCCCCCGGTGTGCCGGGGAAATGGGGGTTATCCCCTTTTTTCGAAGGTGATCAGGCAGCGGCCGGCAATTTCGCCGCGGCGCAGGCGGTCGAGGGCGTCGTTGATTTCGTCGAGGCGGCAGCTGTCGGTGACCAGCTGCGACAGCGGCAGCTGGCCCGAGCGAGCGAGACGCAGGTAGCGTGGAATGTCGACCGCCGGCTCGCTGCTGCCGCCGTGCGAGCCGATCCAGCGCTGGCCGAAGTGCAGCGGCAAGGTGTTCAAGCTCGCGTCGGCCTCCTGCGGCACACCGACCAGAATGCAGCGGCCTTGTGGTGCGGTGACTCGTACCGCCAGCTCGATCATCGTAGTAACCCCGGTGTTCTCGAACACCGCATCGGCGCCGCCCTCTCCGACGGCTGCGGCGATCGCAGCGGCGACCTCGTCGCCGCTGGCGATCACATCGGTCGCACCGAGCCGCCGGGCGAGCTCGAGTTTGGTCTCGGTTCGATCGACGGCGACGATTCGCGCCGCGCTGACCAGCTGGGCCGCGAGGATCTGACTGAGACCGACGCCGCCGGCGCCGATAACGACCGCCGACTCTCCCGGACCGAGCTGTGCCTCGCGCAGCACCGTACCGAGTCCGGTGGTCACGGGGCAGCCGAGTAGCGCCGCAGCGCGAAGATCCTGGTCGGCATCGATCGCGGTGAGGCGATTCTCGGAGACTACCGCGAGCTCATTGAACGTCGTCACCCATCCGGCGTTGAGCGGCTCGCCGCGCCAGCGATAGCGCGGTGGCGCCGCTTCGATGCCGCTGCCTTTGCGCCAGTGCAGCACCACGGTGTCGCCGACCGCGACCGTGCTGACTCCGGCACCGATCTCTTCGACTACGCCTGTGCCCTCATGACCAAGCAGATGGGGCAGGTGCTTGTCCGGTCCTTTGATCGCGTCGATCTCGCCCAACTGAGATCCGCAGATGCCGCTGTAGAGCAGGCGCACCAAGACCTGTCCGCTGTCGAGGTGCGCCGGCAGCTCGATGTCGTCGACGATCAAGGGCTGGTGCGAGCGCGCCAGGATGGCGGCGCGGCTGGTGCGCGCCATCATTCGAAGAAAATGAAGGAGTGGTCGCCGGAGTATCCGGTGCGAGCGAACCACCAGTCCCACTCTTCCGGGGCGTAGAGCGACTCGCAGGTCAGCTGCCAATAAAACAGGTTGACCCGCTCGAGCTCGCTGCGGAAGCTCTCGACGCAGATGTATTTGTCGCCGCGGCCGACGCGCTCGATCTCGCTGAGGGCGCGCTCGAGATCGTAGCAGCGCAAGTTGTGCAGGGTGTTGATCGACAGGACCAGATCGAAGCTATCGTCTTCGTAAGGCAACTGGGCCGCGGTGCCGAGCTGCAGCCGGTCGCGGATCTCGGGCTTGCTGTGCTCGACGGCGTAGCGCGAGACGTCGATACCGGCGACCTCGAGGCCGGGAACTGATTGGGTCAGGTCGTAGAGCAAAAAGCCCTTGCCGCACCCGACATCGAGGACACGATCACCCGACTCGAGTTGGTAGTGCTCGCGCAGCGCATCGGCGACTTTGCGCCAGCGGCCGTCGTAGCTGTAGCCGCCGTAGCCGAAGCGGCGGTCGCCGTCCCAGTAGTCGCGATCGAAGCGCCGTGCGATCTCCGAGGCCTGCTCCTTGGGGAATTCGTTGACGCGGGCGAGGTAGTCGCGCTGGGTGCGCTGGTGCAGGGTGGAGACGAAATCAACGTAGGCCATCGAGGATCTCCATGGCTTTGGCGAGCTGCGCTCGCCGGGAATCGGGCTCTGCGCCGGTGGCGAACCGGCGCCGTCTAACCGCCGCCGGCAGAAATTCGTTCAAGACGATGCAGCACCATTTGATGCGATAGACGGACATCAGCAGCTCGATGCGCCCACGCAAGTCGTCCGCAAGCGCCATCTCTCGAATGATCCGATCGACGAAGGTTGGCAACAGGGCCGGCGGCGGCGGCAGCTCGACCTGGCAGAAGAAATCGCACACCAGCTTGGCGGGATCGTCCCAGCCGGCGTACTCGAAGTCGTGAAAGACCAGCCGGCCAGCGCTGGTCGCGATAGCGTTGTGAAAACCGAAGTCGGAAGGCGACAGCACTCGCTGCGACGGCGGCAGGATACGTTCGTCCTCGTCGGATGCGGCGCGCGCGGCGATCGCTTGCCACGCCGGCAGAAGTTGCGAGGCGATCCAGGCATGGGCCTGGTGGTCGAGGTCGTCGGTGGGAATGAGACGTTGCAAGCGGGCGACGCGGCTGCCGACCGCGTCGCAGTGGTCGGCAATCGAGAATGCCGCCTCGGCTGCGAAGGGCAGGGCACGTGCCCGCGCGCTGTCGCGGTCGCGATTGAGGAGGACCGTGAGATCGATCGCGTGGCTTACCGCCGAGGCATCGATCTCGGCCGGCTGCAGGCGCCGTCCATCGATGAAGGAGTAGAGCGCCATGTCGAGCGCCGCATCGGCGATCCGTGGCTCGGGGATCGCGCGCGCCCCAACGGTCCAGGCGTAAGCACTGAAAGCGTAATCCGCGGCGAGGCGATCGCGGGGATCCTCTGCGTCGCGAAAGTAGTGCTTCAGCAAGAGGCGCTCGCCGCCGGCGTCGACGCGGTAGACGCGATTGTTGCGGCCGCCGGGTAAGGGCGTGATCGCCGCGGCGGGGCCGTGGCCGAGCTCTTCGGTCAGGGTCGAGACTAGCTCGATGAGCGTCGGGTCTTGGGTCACCAGAAAGGAGGGGGGATTGGGATGGAGCTCGCGTTGGAGGAGGGCCTGGGCTTGCTGCCAGGAGGCGATCCGGATGACCGACGGTTGCTCGGCCTTGCCTGCACCGTGTGGGTCGAAGTGCCAGCGGGCGATGTCGGCTGGCAGTTGCGGGTGGAGCAGGACCGCGATCATGTCATCGATGAAGTGGGTGCAATTCTCGGCGGCGATGCGGTCGATCTTGGCGGCCTGGGTCGTTTCCAGAAATACTTCGAGGTCGCGCAACTGCGCCGTCTCGAGCCAAGCGCGTGCGCTGGCGTGCAGATCATACGGTTGGCCGGCGTATGGATGGCGGGAGCGATGGCTGATCACGACGATCTCGACGCCTGCATCACGGCAGCTTTGCACGAACTCGACCAGGCCCGGATAGGCCACGGCCTGCCGCATGCGCGGCCCGTACGCCTCGCCCTGGAGCCCGGTCCACAAATCCTCGCGGCCGCGGTCGCAGAGGTAGCGTCGCACCGCTGTTTTGCTGGTGCGCGGCGGCACGTCGTAGCCGCGTTCGCGAGCCAGCTCGGCGAACAGCTCGTCGTAACAGACGATAGTGTTGTCGAGATCGATGCCGATACGGGCGTGGATCATGCGCGAGCCCGGTATGCGGCGAGCACGTCGGCGGCGATCGCCTCGGCGTTCAGCCCGGTGTGGCGGCGGGCATGTTCCTGCGACCCGGCCTGGTGGAGAAAGCGATCGGGAGTGCCGATGGTCAGCAGCCGCGCTCGCTGGCCGGGATGACGAGCGAGCCATTCCGCCACGGCGCTGCCGGCGCCGCCGACGACACTGTGCTCTTCGATCGTCGCCACCACGCGGCAGGTGGCGAACACCTCGGCAAGGTAGTCCTCGTCTAGCGGTTTGATCGAAGGGAAGCTCGCCAGCGCAACCGAAAGGCTGGCGCGCTGCAGTTGCTCGGCGGCGGCAATCGCGTTCGGCAGCAGCGTGCCGACCGCAAGCAGTGCGACATCGCGGCCGGGCTGCAGCGCAATGGCGCGGCCGAGCCCGAAGGCAGGCGCGGCCGAGTGCACCACCGGCTCGCCCTTCTTGCCGAGGCGCAGATAGGTCGGTTGGTCGCTTGCCAGAGCACAGCGCAGCGCCGCGCGCACTTCGAGCGGATCGCCGGGGCAGAGCACGTTCATTTCGGGAAGCATCCGCATCGCGGCGATGTCCTCGCAGGCGTGATGGGTGCCGCCGAGGCTGGCATAGCTCAAGCCGGCGCCGACGCCGGCGATGATCACCGGCTGGCGATGGTAACAGACGTCGACTCGGATCTGCTCGAGACAACGCAGGGTGGCGAAGGCGGCGATGGTATAGACGACCGGTCGCAGCCCGCCGAGTGCGAGACCGGCGGCAACGCCGATCATGTTGGCCTCGGCGACGCCGCAGTTGAGGAAGCGATCGGCGAAGCGCTGCTTGTAGCGATCGAACATACGATTGCCGATGTCGCCGGAGAGCAGCACCACCCGCGGATCCGCGGCGGCCAGCAGCTCGAGCTCGGCAGCGAAAGCGTCACGCACAGGCTATCTCCGCCCTACCGCGCGCATGATTCCTGGACCTGAGGCTCACCTGCGCCACTGCTCCACTGCTCCCTTGCTCCATTGCGCCTCTGCACTGCCGAGCTCGGCAAGGGCCGCTTGCAGCTCTTCTCGATTCGGAATCCGGTAGTGCCAGTTGTTGTCGTCTTCCATGAACGAAACGCCCTTGCCTTTGATGGTGTGGGCGAGGATGGCGACCGGTTTGCCGCTGCCGTCGGGGAAGGCACGCAGCATGGCCGCGAGGGCGTCGATGTCGTGGCCGTCGACCTCGACCGTGCTCCAGCCGAAGGCGCGCCATTTGTCGGCTAGCGGCGCCAGGGCGAGCACTTCGTCGCTGCGCCCGGTCGCTTGCCAGCGGTTGTAGTCGACGATCGCCATCAGCCGCTCGAGACGTTGCGCCGCGGCGAGCATCGCCGCTTCCCACACCGAGCCTTCGTTGCACTCGCCGTCGCTGAGCAGCGCGACGACTCGGCCGGGGCGATTCTCGATGCGGTTGGCGAGAGCGATCCCCGCCGCCAGCGACAGTCCGTGGCCGAGCGATCCGGTCGCCGCCTCGATGCCCGGGGCACATTGTGGCGCCGGTTGCTCTGCCAACTTGCCGCCGTCGCGGTTGTAGTCGGCGAGCCACTCCTCGGGAAAGTAGCCGCGCCGGCTGAGCGTCGCGTACAGCGCCGGCGCTGCGTGACCTTTGCTGAGCAGGAAGCGGTCGCGACCGGGATCGTCACGGTGGGCAGGGCCGAGATCGAGCCCGCCGAAGTAGGCCGCCACCAGGATATCGATACAGGACAAGCACGAGCCGAGATGCGGCGAGCGGCCGTCGTGCGACAAGCGCAGCACGCGCGCTCGCAGCGCGCGTGCGATGTCGTTGAGGTTGGCCTTCACGTGACTGTGCCTCGCGACGAGCTCGTTTGGTCGCTGATCTCCCACCCCTTCGCGGCTGCTCCCTTCGAAGCCGGGGTGAGGGTCATCTCGAAGCTGACCCGGGTGTGCTCGCCGAGATTGAGCGCGCCGCCGTGGAGCAAGCGATCGTGAAAGATCACCGCCTGGCCGGGCTCCGCCGGCAGCAAGCGAAGGTCGAGATCTTCTTCGCGCTCATCCAAGCACGGCTTGAGCATGCCGTCGCGCTGTTCGCCGTGGTAGCGCCATTGGCGGCGGTGCGAACCGGGAACGACGCGCAGACCGTTGCGGCCGGATTCCGTGATCACCGCGACCCAGACCTTGATCCGCTCGCGTTCGGGCGGGATCCGGCCGTGGCCGAGCTCCCAGAACCAAGCGTCGGCGTGGAGCGGTCCGACGTCGGCAGGCTGATTAGGACGAACCAGGCGCCAGTAGATCTCCTCGTGGCCGCAGCGCTCCTCGGCGGTGATCTCGAACTTGCCGAAGATCGCTTCGAGGCGCCGCACCAGCGACATGGTGCGGATTTCCGCGACCGCTGCGGCACTGAGGATGCGGGCGCTTTTCGGCCACAGGGTGGCGTGGTCGAGTCGGGGCGCGAGTCGGTGGTAGTCGGCGAGGGTGCAGCGTTCGATCTCGTGGCTGAGCTCAGGGTAATGGTGGTGCAGGTGGGCGGACCATTGCGAGCGGATCAGCTCGGTGACGCGGGCGAGCTCGGCGGGGGTGAGCGCGAGCTCGGTCGAGTAGCCGGGATCGCTGTGGATGAGGTCGATCATGGACGGGGGCGGCTCAGCGTGACTAATCCCCCGCGCCTGCGGCGCTGCCC
>DASPMH010000357.1:0-3409 GCA_035627175.1 Terriglobales bacterium
CGCAGAGCGGCTCAGGACCTGGGAGACGCGCGGCGGAGGGATCCGTGTATTCAAGCGATCAGCTTGGCCCAATTCTCTCTGATGTAATTGGCGGTGCGGTCGGCGATGGCCGCCGTGGTGATCTGCGGCGGGGCCCCGAGCGAGGTCGGGAACACGCCCATGTCGCAGACGAACAGGTTGTCGTGATCGTGCGACTGGCACCACGAGTTGACCACCGAGCGCGACGGATCCTCGCCCATCTTGCAAGTGCTCTGCGGGTGGGTCGAGGCAATGCCGATGTCGTGCTTGCGTAGGCCGCGCGCCATGATCGGATCGAGCGAATCCCCAGGTTTCAATCGCAAGGGATCGGCATACGGAGCCACCACCTCGCGCGCACCGCTGGCGAAGAGAATCTCGGCACAGTGCTGCATCCCTTCGAGGAAGAGCTGCTGCTCCTCGGCATTGACATCGTAAGCGATGCTGGGTTTGCCGTCGCGATCGACGCTGACCTGTCCGGCGGATTGATCGTGCATCAACACCAGCAACCCGACCATCTTGTGGAAGTTCTTCATGATGTCCCAGTGATCGCGACCGAAGCTCGGTAACTGCGCCGCGGTGGTCACCGGGAAGCCGTACACCGGCATCAAGATGTAGCCGCTGTCGGGATTCTTCTCGAGGTCGATGAACTCATCGACATAGTAGCTCTGCGGCACGCCGGTGTAGCCGTGAATCTCCTCGTCGTAGATGCCGGCCATCAGCACGCTCGGATGGAGATGGAGATTGCGCCCTAGCTGACCGCTGCTGTTGGCGATGCCGCTGTTGAGCAGGATCTGCGGCGAGTTGATCGCGCCGGCGGCGACCACCACCACCCGAGCCTCGACTCGCAGCTGGTGCTTCGGCCGGCGCAGCGGGTCGAGCACGACACCTTCGACGCTGGTGACTCGACGCCCCGACGCGCGGATCCTCCGCACCGGACAATCGGCGTAGATGCGCGCACCGGCCTGGTCGGCCGCCGGAACGTAGGTCACCAGCATGCTCTGCTTGGCGTCGTACGGGCAGCCGAGCAAACAGAAGCCGCTGGTGGTGCAGCGCTCGCGATTGTGGCGCGCGATCAGGCCATGGTAGCCGAGCTTCTCGCAGCCCTGCCGGACCTTGTCGTTCAGCTTGTTGATCTCGTGCGGCAGGATGTCTTTGACCTTGAGCATCTTCTCGACGCGCTCGAACGACGGCAGCATGTCGGCGTACGACATCTGCTGCAGCCCGTCCTCGCGCTTCCACTTCTCGAGAATCGGCTCCGGGGTACGAAAGCAGTAACAAAGGTTGTGTACGGTCGAGCCGCCGATGTTGCGTCCCTGCAGAATCAGAATCGACTGATCGGCGGTGGCGCGCTGCCCCATGTCTTCGTACAGCAGAGGCATCATCTCGTCTTCGCGCTGAGTGAAATCTTCTTTGGTGTGATAGCCGCCCTGCTCGAGGACGACGACGTCACGCCCCGCTTCGGCCAATTCCTTGGCGATCACCGCGCCGCCGGCGCCGGTGCCGATGACGCAAACCTCCGCCTTGAGGTGGAGGTCGGAGAAGACTTCGCTGCCTTTGATGATCATGCTTGGACAATCGGACGGCGCGGCCGAGGCGACCACGGCCCACGGTAGTGGATCCCCGGCCAGGTCTGGTCCTGGGAATAGTAGCCGAGCATCGTCAAATTCTTCAGCGCCTGGAAACCGATACGCCGCACGCCGATGCGGCTGAGCGCCCAGCCGCGGATGTAGTCGTCCTGACTCTCCGCATCCAAGCTACTGAAACGGGCCAGGCGGAAATCGAACACTGGCGGTCCCCATTCGAATAGTGTCAGTAGCCAGCCGAGTTGCTCGCGCACCGCCTCGTCGGTGATCACCAAGGTCTGATCGATCGTCTGTAGCGCCGCGGTCTGGTGAAACAGTGGCATCGCCGGATCGCCGGTGAAGGTCATCCGGTCCCCGATGGCATTGAGAATCGCGGCTTGGCCGGCATCGAGGACGCGCAGCTCGTAAATCTCGGGCGCGGCCGAAGTAGCGGCAGCGGCCGCCATCGGCCGCAGCTTGGCCAGTGCTGCCCATCCCGTGAGCACGGCGGTGTACTGGAAAAACGACCGCCGGGTCAGACCGGCGCGGCCTCGCGTGGTGCTCTGCATGGCGGGCCACCTAAGCGACAACCCCCGGCATTTTCAACCACGCATTGAATTCTTACCGACCGCACCGGCCGGGAAGAGGTCCCGGGCACGGGTGATCACGTCGGCCGCACGGGCACGTCTATCGCTGCAAATCTCGGCTATGAAACACCGAAATGCGATTGCGGCCATTGGACTCCTGGTCTCGGCAGCTCCGCTATCCGCCGGCCAGTTGCACGGCACCACCTTGGATCGCGAGGATCTCGGGCTCTCGTCCCGGATCGAGGACATGACGGCGCAGATGCCGGGCGACACCAACCGTGTCACCGGCACCGTCACCGCGATCGACCGGGCGACAGGAATGATCGCCCTGCAAACCGATGCGGGCGACATGCGCCTGCAGTTCGCCCCGGAGCAGATCCGCGGCTTACACCAGGGCTCGCAGGTTACCGCTGACCTCGCCATGGCCCCGGCCATCGCCGCTGGTGACGCCCCCGCCGACCACCCCGGCAGCGAGTTCACGGTGACCGGGCGGATCGGCACGATCGACCGCGACAACGGCTTCATCAGCCTCGACACCAAGGACGGCCCGCTCAAGCTGCGCTTCCCACCGACCACGCTGCGCGGCATCGAGGCGGGCGACCGCATCACTGTCGGCCTGACCCTACGCCAATAAGTGCCGCATCTCATCGCTGTACCGCGCTTGTCGCTGTAGCGCGCTTGTCGCTGTAGCGCGCGCTCTCCGAGCGCGCTTGGGCTTCCGCGCTCGCTCGATGCCTCAGCCGCCGGGTTTGATCGCGGACGGTGCGCTCCAGCTCCGCCGAGGCTTCGGCGGAGGGGTCAGAGAGCGGTCGCTCGAAGGAATCGACGTGGACTAGTGCGTCGCTTCGCGCGGCGAGGCGCGCACGGCTCGATCGTAGGCCCAGGCGCGAATGTGATCGACCTGCTCCTTCATGGTTTTCGACAGCGGCACCACCGACGCCGTCGCATTGAGCAGATCGTCGTCGGTTACGGCGCGATCCTCCAGCTGCGCTGTGGTGAGAGCCGCGACGACGCACTGCTCGCATTCGGCGCCGGTCCAGCCTTTGGTGAACTTCTTCAGCCGCTCGAGATTGAACTGCGAAGCATCGATGCCACGCCGCTCGAGATGAATGCGCAGCACCTGGATGCGCTCGTCGTCCGTCGGCAGGTCGACGAAGAACACCTCGTCGAAGCGGCCCTTGCGGATCATCTCGGCAGGCAGGAGATCGATACGATTGGCGGTGGCGATGACGAACAACCCCT
>DASPMH010000358.1:0-2001 GCA_035627175.1 Terriglobales bacterium
TCGATGTAGCGCAGGCCGGTGATACCGGTCAGCTCGAGCTTGGCGCGGAAGCGGTCGTCGTTGCGAACCACCCGTGCGGCATCGTCGTCGATGTCGAGCTCGACCTCGATCAGGTTGCCGTCGGGCGCGATGCGGATCGAGCCGACCCGACCGGACTGCACCCCGCGGAACTTGACCGGTGAGCCGCTGTCGAGGCCCTGCACCGATTCCGAGAAGTAGGTGACGAAGGTTTCGGTCTCCTCGAAGAGCCGCGTGGCACCGAGCCAGATGATCGTACCGACGCCGATGACCACGGCGATGATGACGAAAACGCCGACCTGAAATTTACTGCTCTCGCTGGCCATCAGTCTCCTGCTTGCTCGCTGCGCGGCAGACGGTTGAAGAAGGCGTGCACCCGCGGGTCTGGGTGCTCGTCCCGAAGCGCTTCCGGCGGGCCCTCCGCTATGATGCTCCGCTCTGCCTTGTCCAGCATGACAACCCGATCTGCGATCGTAAAGATGCTCGCCAGCTCGTGCGAGACCACCACGATCGTCGTGCCCAGGCTACGATTGACCTGGACGATCAGCTGGTCGAGCTCGGCGGAAGTGACCGGGTCGAGACCGGCCGAGGGCTCGTCGAAGAACAAGATGGCGGGGTCGAGCGCGGCCGCGCGCGCCAGCGCCGCCCGCTTCTTCATGCCGCCGGAGAGCTCCGCGATCAGAAAATCCTCGAAGCCGGCGAGGCTGACCATGCTGAGCTTCAAGCGGACGATCAGATCGATCATGGGACGCTCGAGATCGGTGTACTCTTCGAGCGGCAAGGCAATGTTGTCGGCGAGGGTCAGCGAGCCGAAGAGTGCCCCGGATTGAAACGATACGCCGAACTTGCGGCGAATCCGGCCGAGATCTTCGTCGCTGGCGCTGGTGATCTCCTCGCCGTCGATCCAGACTCCGCCCGAGGTCGGACGCTGCAAGCCGATGATGTGACGCAGCAGCGTCGTCTTGCCGCAGCCCGAGCCGCCGCAGATCACCAGACGCTCGCCGCGGCGCACTTCCATGTTGATGTCGTTGAGAATGACCCGCTCGTCGTACTGCGCCCGCAGCTTCTCGACCTTGATCATCGGCTCGTCGGGACTTGCGGTAGGGTTGCGTGACTCAGACATAGTGGAACAGCACGGTGAAGATCGCATCGGCGACGATGATCAGAAAGATGCCGGCGACAATTGCCGAGGTGGTGATGCGACCGACGCTCTCCGCTCCGGTGCGGGCTTGGAAGCCGCGCAGGCAGCCGATGCCGGCGATCAGAATGGCGAACACCAAGCTTTTGACCAGTCCGGAGATGACGTCCCACGGTTGCAGCACGCGCTCGAGCTGGCGGACGTAGACCTGCGCCGGCAGATCGAGCCAGCCCATCGCGACCGTCAGGCCGCCGAGAATGCCGACGAGATCGGCGTACAGGGTCAGACACGGCAGCATCAGCAGCAGCGCCAGGACCTTGGGCGTCACCAGGAAGCGGGTGCGATCGAGGCCCATCGTCTCCATCGCGTCGACTTCTTCGGAGACCTTCATCGTCCCGATCTCGGCGGCGAAGGCGGCCCCAGAGCGGCCGGCGGCGATGATCGCGGTCATCAATGGACCGAGCTCGCGGACGATCGATAAGCCGACGAGGTTGGCGATGTAGATGTCGGCGCCGAATTGGGTCAGCTGAATCGCGGCTTGAAATGCGGTGATCACGCCCATCAGGAAGCTGATCAAGGAGACGATTGGCAAACCATCGACGCCGCTGCGCTGCATGTATTGCCAGGTCTCGCGCCAACGCAGCCGGCGCGGCGCGAGTAGGGCGTCGCGCAGGCCAAGAATCACCTCGCCGGTGAAGGTCAGCAGCTGTTTGACGTCGCTCCACAACTCCAGGGCCGATTCGCCGACGCGGGCAACCGGTGCGGCCTCGGGAGCCGGGCGCTGGTGCGAGGTCGCCGCCAGCTGCTGCTCGTCGATCAGCTGCAAGAAGCCCTCGATCGCCGGC
>DASPMH010000359.1:0-2429 GCA_035627175.1 Terriglobales bacterium
ATGTACTTCTCCCAGATGCGGATGCCGAAGCCGCGCGCCAGCTTGAGGGGGAAAGTGGTCAGAATGCGATTGATGCTGAGCGAGGATTCCTCATTGCCATAATGTGCCGGGATGGCGACGTCGCGCACCCGGGCGTTGAGCACGTTGAGGCGGATCAGCATGTCGTTCTCGAAGAAGAAATCGCGAGCGACACGGTCGAGATCGAGAGCCCGCAGAGCGCCAGCACGGATGGCGACATAACCGTTCTGAGGGTCGAAGATGTGCCAGTAGCCCGAAGCCAGCTTGGTCAGAAAGGTCAGCGCAAAGTTGCCGAGCAGGCGCGGCACCGGCATCTGACGGAGCTCGTCCGAGTGCAGAAAGCGGTTGCCCTTGGTGTATTCGTAGCCGTCCTGCACCAGTGGATCGAGCAACGCCGGGAGGCGAGAGGGATCCATCTGACCGTCGCCGTCGATCTTGACGACGAGGTCGGCACCCCGTTCGAGGGCCTTGCGGAAGCCGGTGAGAGTGGCGCCGCCGACACCTTGGTTACGTTGGTGGCGAGTGACGTCGACGCGCGGGTCACCCACCGCCCCGGCCGCGGCGGCGGTGTTGTCCGGGCTGCAATCGTCGACGACGAAAATGTGATCGACGAGCGGCGGGATGCCGCGAATGACGTCGGCGACCATCGCCGACTCATTGTAGCAAGGCATCACCACGGCGACCCGCTGCTCGCGATACATCGGGCGGTGTGTGCCCGCCGCTGGCGATGCAGTCAAGCGCAGGCGGCTTGGGCGCGCGCCATTAGCGCCAGAGAGCGACGCGATCTGCGAAGACATTCACCTCGGCCGCGCGGCGAGATGTGGCTCGAGCAACGGACGCAGCTGAGCGTCGAAGGCCGGGGCGTGAACCACGGTTGCGAGCCGCTCCCGTTCCTCAGGTGTCAGCGGATGCTCGCGGTGGATCGTGGCGAGCAGATCGAGCGTAGCGTGATACCTTAGCGACTCCGCCTTCGCTTGCAGCGCCGGGATCAGCGCCGCGCGAAGCGCCGCAATCGCTTTGTCGTCCGGTTGATCCGCCGCAGCCCGTGCTGCTTGCACTACGGCGCGGTAGGCGCCGTCGTCCGGCGTCGCAGCGGGGTAGACACTCCCCGGCTTCTGCAGACTGTGCCAGCGCGGCTGTGGCGCTGGTGTGCCGCCGCCGCCGGCGAGGGTAGGGGAGGTGCGAGCGAGAAAGAATACCTGTCGTACCCCCGGCTCGAAGCTGGCGCGGCTGACGATTTCAAAGGATTCGGACGACGCCTCTCCCAGCAGGGTGACGTCGACGCGGACGGTGTATTTCGAGTCGCCCGATTCGGCCCGGCCGGTCGGCTGCGGCCGTCCGACGAGGATCCGTTCGCTGCGCTGGACCAGGTCGACCAGGCTGCCGACCTGGGCCCGCATATGCCCGGGCGCTGCTGGCGATAACACCGCCAGCAGCGCCGCAATCATGGCGCAGGATCGAATCAATCGGCCAGCCCGAACAGGCGTACGCAGGCGGCATTGGCGGCAACCACGTCTTCCCGCCCGAGCAGGCGCAGGGCGTAGCAGTTGGTGGCCACAGCCGCATCGACGCCGAGAGCGAGGCTCTCGTGGTAGTGCGAGGGCACGCGCCGGCTGGGGAAGTTCGGATCGTAGGATTGGCCGCGGCAGACGTCGTTGCTCTCCGAGCCCAGTGCCACCGGTGCGTAGTAGTCGTAGCCGGGCACGATGTAGCCGTAATGATCGGGTGATAGGCCGATCAACCAGCGGTGCGGCGCGGCCATCTCGTTGCGAATCGACGGCTCGAACGGCTGGCCGGTGTTGGCCTCAGGGCAATCGCTGCGGCCGTGCTCTTCGACTCCGTAGAACAACTCCGGGAAAATCTCACCCGGGGCGGTGACCATCTGCACCAGCGGCTCGCCGGCAGCATTTTCGAGGCTGATCGCGTGCTGCTCGACCGGAGCGCAGATCTGGGTGCCGCTCGGGCAGTTGGCGACATCGAACTTGACCGGATCGAGATCGAGGATGCCGATCTGGTTGCCGAACTGGAAGGTCTCGTTGGTGCCGGCGATGTGGTAGCTGACCGTGGCCACCTCGAGGTGATCGACGGCGATCGGTTCGGCACCGGCGAGCATCTCGACGACGGCGGAGCCAACCAGCTCGCCGATTTTCTGAGTGCGGGGAACACCGAGATTGGCGCGGGTATCGAACTCGTTGCTGCCATCTTCCCCGTGCGGGTCGGCGTTGCCGACGCAGGTGTCGCCGACGATTTCCGCTGCGCCGAGATCTCCGCTGAAATACACCGCGGTGCCACCGAGCTCGGCCTCGACCTTCTGGCGGATCCAGTGCGGGAAATCCGAGCTGACCAGCTCGTTTTCATCCTCGAGCGATTCGGGATGGGTGCTCCAGTTGATCACCGTCGCGATGGTTTGC
>DASPMH010000360.1:0-4489 GCA_035627175.1 Terriglobales bacterium
TGGCAGCGCACTTCGCGCACCGCCTCGTCGACCTCGATCGCCCCGAATGCAATTACCATCTCGCGTCGACCTCATGGGGCCCCCGACCGATCGAAAGCAAATGAATAGTGTCGCGGGCATTCGAACGCGCCCGGCTCATCACCGGCGATACTTCCTATCGCGTGCTAACGCCGGTCCACTCGCCGTCAGCGCTTGCCCAGGTCAGACGAGTGTCGACGAAACTCTCGCGCCGGACTTCATCGGGGTTGGCGCTGAGCCATGCTTCAATGCGCTCCCTGCCGTATTGGTAGCCGACCTCGACGATGTCGTAGAACCGCTCCCAGTTGAGGAGGTCGAAGCTGCTCACCGGCGCATTCAGGTAGATGTGCGCCGCTCGCCGTGCGCTCTCCGCCTCGCGCCGACTGCCGAGTGTGGTCGCCTTTACCAGCAGACGGTCCATGGTCGGAATGCGGATCGGCTTGCGGTAGGGCAGCAGCTTTGCCTTGACGATTTCCAGCGCGGTCGGCATCGCGTCCTCATCGACCTGGAACTCGTCATTGACGGAGAGGTCGACGGCGACGCACTTGCCGGGCACCCACTCTTTCATTTCATCGACCGGCAGGTTGTCGAGCAAACCGCCGTCGATCAGCAGCTCGCGATCCTCGAGCACCGGCGGAAACAATGCCGGCAGCGACACGCCCGCGCGCAGCGCACGCCACAGCCGACCATGGATATGGACCATCTTGCGGTTGCGCGACAGATTGCTCGACAGCGCCAGAAACGGCACCCACAGGTCCTCGATGTCAGGGCCGCCGAAAAACGACGGGGCAATCGCATTTCGCGAAGTCGGGAAGTAGGGTGGCCAGTCGCCGCACGCCTGCTGGCAGCGGCGAGCGGGCTAAAGAACCGGTGTCCGTTTCAACCGTTACGTCGGCCTTCATCGTTGGCTTGGACGCTCGCGCAGGGCTAGCAGCGGGAATGAAGGGCCGCTCGGTTGACGCGAACCGGATGAGGTGGGACGTGTCACCAAGCGATTGTTCGAACATTGCCTAAGTGAACCGATCAGTGATGATCCCACAGGACTTCGCACGCGAAGGGATATTCGTTCCGACGGTCTATCGTCAGAGACTTCCCGAGGGCCTGTCGTACCTGTTCGGAGCGGAGGAGATCTCCGCCTTTCTCCACGGCTTTCCTCATTTGGAGTGTTGCCGCATTCGCTTCGCGCGGCACGCGGCGGAGACGCATTCGGGCTGGCGACAAGTGTTGAAGGCGAAAGGCCAGCTCGAGATTTTCCGAATCGAACCAGTGCACCCGGTCATTGCAGCACTGTCGCCAAAGCTCTCGGACGATTGCCGGAAACACCTGTGGGAAGTGGCAATGTTCGCGCTACCGTCGGCGGAACGGCAAACGGCGCGGCGCGCGTTTGTGTCGACTGTCTTGCCGCAGCTCCCCAACGCTGTCTCGCGCACTTCTATCGTCGCTGTAATGAAAGTGTACTTCGATCGAATGCATGCCGCCCTGCGCGTACAGCTAACTCCAAGGTAGAAATGTTACGAGCGTGGCTCGCGAAAATTCGAATGGCGACTACTGTGCGTCCGCTGAGTTTCGCGCTCGGTGTCACCGCTATTTCGCTGGGGGCCGCGCCGGCGGAGCGAGCGGTGCCAACTGTTGGTGACAGACTGGCGCGGTGGATCAGAACCAGGCCGAGGTTCTGGCACGTACCTGGTTGCTCAATGGCTGCAGTTGCAGGTCAACGAGCTGAGCGCAGTACGGAATCGGCCGATCATCTGCCGCAGGTACTTGAAGAGCTTCGCCGATGAGATCGGCGACCGATCTAGACCGTTGCGCTGGTTCGCGGATCGACGCGTGCATTCTCGCAATTGTCCGGTGCAAAGCGGGCTGCCGCCGTGACGGTTCACCGCCGCGGCGCATCTGCGCGCCCCTGCCATGCACCTGGAGGTTGCGCTTTTGAGATGCCCTTCCTACATGAAGGCACCACCGATGGAGGGCACATGAAGCGAGCGACGCGGCAGTGGATTCTCAGTTTGATACTGGCCTGCGGCATGACGATCGCCGCAGCGGATCGCGCCTCGGCGCAGATGGGTTGTTGCAACTGCATCAACTGCGGGCCGGCGATGTCCACGGGGTGCACCAATACCCCCAGTTTCCCGCCCAACTGTGGTCTGGAGTGCAGCGAGGCGGGGTTTACCGGTTGTACCCTGTTGCAGGACCGCGGCACCGCCAACGTCTGCGACGAAACCGTCGGCGAGTGTGTCACTCCGACGCCAACCGTCACTCCGACCCAGCCCACCCACACGCCCACTGTGTCGCCGACCATCACACCGACGTTCCCGACCCTCACGCCGACGCTGACACCGACCGGTACCCCCACTCGCACCGCCACGCCGACACCGACGTCCACTGCCACGTCAACCCCGACCCACACCGCGACAGCGACCGCCACGTCTACCGACACGCCCACCTCGACGCCGACGGCGACCCCGACCGAAACGCCGACCGACACCCCGACACCAAGTCCGACCATCACCGCCGCAGCGGGAGAGGACGCCAGCGGAGGGATCAGCTGCACCGATGAGATCGACAACGACTTCGACGGGCTGCTCGACTGCGACGATCCCGATTGCATCGACACACCGCCGTGCGGCGCGCCGGTGCCGGCCGCTTCGAGCGGTGCGGTCGCGGTTTTAATCGTGGTGTTGGCCAGTGCGGGATTGCTTGCGCTACGACGCCTGAGCCTACGTCCGGAGGTTTAATCCGGGCGCTTTTCGATGCCGCCGCCGCGAATGAGCGCGCGCCGCCTCTACAACCGCAAAGGAGATCAGGACATGCGAACCCTATCGAAACGGGCGATTCAAAGTGCGGCTCTGGCGATAATGCTGATGGCCTCCGCGGGCCTCTACGGCTGCGAGGAGAAGCAGGGCCCCTTGGAGCGCGCCGGCGAGAAGGTGGACGAAGCGATCAACGACGCCAAGCGCGAGGTCGAAGACGCGGCCGACTGATCTTCGCCGGCGCCGCCGACACCCGGATGGCTAACGGGCGCAGCGGAAGCCGATGCCGTCGTTTCCCGATAGCGACGGCGAGCTCAGCCCCATCGTGGTTAGTGGTCCAGCGTTTGCGCCGTTGGTGAAACTGCCGCCACGCAGCAGCGCCGCGGGTTCGCCCGAGGTCGCGGCGCCGCTCAGGCATTGCAAGTCCGCGCTTCCCCCCCAGCTCGCACACCCGGTTGCACGAGGCGTCCAGTCCGCCACCCACTCGGCGAGGTTGCCGACCATGTCCGCCACGCCATAGGAGGACACGCAACCCGAGCGCGAGCCGCCGGGGACCGGATCGACGACAGCGGATTGGTAGGTGCTGTTGCAGTCGACCGTACCGTCGTCTGCGCCCGGATCCGGCGTGCCCACAACGGCTTGTTGCCATTCGGCGTTGGACGGCAGACGCTTGCCAGAGTTGCTGCAAGCTTGCTGCGCCTGGAACCAGGTCGAGTAGGCGGAAGGGCGCTCGTTGGGCAAGCTGACTGCATAGATGTCATTGACGCAGCTCTCGGCATGATCGCCGCAAGGCGCATAGTCGTCGCCCGTCAGGCCCAGGCGCGTCGCACCCGCTTCTTCGAGATCCGCGATTGTCGCCTTGCCCTTGCGGAGCTTTTTGACCAGGCCCTTATTCGACTGGAGCGGATCGGGAATCCGCCACACTGTCGCTTCGTAGCGATCGAGACAGAAGCTGCCAACCATGACGGAATCGGCACTACACTTGAACGCGGCCAAGGTGGGAGCCGCATTGAGAGAGGCGAGAGTGAGGATGGCAATCCAGAGTTTCATCGAAGATCTCCGCTCGCGGAACGCAGTCCGCTTCGGTTAGAGTTTCGACCCCACGCCGCCTCGCACTGGAACGGCGGCTGCCGTTCTTGAATGATCGAGCCGTCACACGTCGTCGAAACGGCCAAGGCACGTCCTGTCACGCTGACCGAGCCAGCGTCAAACACAAAGTGATGGAACATCGGATCGCGCTGCGACGGGCTCTGCATCTATGAGACCTATGAGAGTTATGAGACCTATGCGCCCCGGTGCGAAACGCTGCTAGAACGACGCGATGCTTTCGCACGCCGAACGCTTTCGTAGCCGTTACGGACCGTGGGCGTTGGTCGCCGGCGGTTCTACCGGAATGGGTGCGGCCTACTCCCGCCAACTGGCGCAGATGGGCTTGAATGTGGTGCTGTTGGCCGAGTCCGCCGAGCCCCTGCAGAGCTTGGCGCATTCGCTGGCAGCCGAGCATGGCGTCCAGACTCGATCCCTGCAAATCGATCTCGCGACGCCCGACGTCTTGACCCAGGTCGATGCCGTATACGGGGCGCCGGGAATCGAGGGAGGGACTGAACCGGTCGCGGCTAGGCCTGATAAGTTCTGATTCCGTACAACTGCTGCTTTATGCCGGCTATCCGGTGTGCCGTGCAAAGACGGTGATCTCCAGTGGGTGTGAGTCCCACCCGGCA
>DASPMH010000361.1:0-7044 GCA_035627175.1 Terriglobales bacterium
ACGAGCGCGACCGGGGAGCTCTGGCACTCGAGACCAGATGGCCGGTGATGCGCACATCGAGCCGAGCCAAAGGATGGGTGACAACGGTGACGACCGGCTGCTGGCGGGAGCGGCCGTCGCGGAAGAGCAACTCATCGCCGCCGACCTGCTCGATTGCGGCGCGATCGCCGAGGTCGATCTCGAACCAACCGTGAGGGAAGCGGCGTCCGAGCTCGGAATCAGGCCGCGGCCTGATCTCGATACGGCTGCCGTGCCGCTCGTAGGTAACCGTGCCGCCGGCGGCGCCATCGTCGCCGTCGATCGCAACGTGTTGCGCGAGCAGTAGTCGACGCGGTGCGCCGCCGGTGATGGCGATGGCAAGACCGAGCTCGTGACGCTCGACTCCCGCCCAACTGCGCACCTCGAGCTCGCCCTGGTCCCAGCGGTAGATCCAGGTCGCGGTGTTCGGTGTCATCACGTAGGCAGACGGGACGTCGAGCAGATGGAAGACACCGTCGATCTCGACGAACAGCCGCTGGCCGGCGACGCGCATCGCGCTGAGATAACCGTGGGGATTGGAGAGCAGCCGGTTGATGTTGACATGGCCCTCGGTCACCAGCGAGTGGAAGATGCCGCTCATCCAGGTGTTGGAGGTCAACGACCGCTCGTCGGGAACCAACTGATTGCCGCTGCGGATGATGTGACCGTGCGGCCGCAAGACGGTGAGCTCCTTGTCCCGCAGGACGACGTGGCCCGGTGGTGTCGTGCCGGTGAAGAACGACAGGACCTCCCCGGCCTCCGAGCGCTCCACCTGGCGCAGGTCCGATCCGAACCGCGCGGTGATCTCTGTCTGGCGCAGTGCTTGAGCGGCAAGGAGCGGGGCGATGGTGAACAAGGTCGCTGCCGGAATTTCGCTGTCGTCGCTGGCGGTGACGAAGTTGCTGCTGCACCCCGCCTCCGGCAGCGCCAAAGCACGATCGACGTAAGATAGATCGGCCGCTGAGCTCGCCTGCGGGTGATCGGGCTCGAACCAGCAGAAGAACCCACCCCGCCAGCTCGCGCCGGGCGCGAGGCTGACGACCTGCTGTTGCAACCCTGCCATCGAGTGCTCGTGCTGCCGGCGGATGCCAGCGAGACGCGGCGCAGCCAATGCCTGTGGCAACTGCCCGGCCCGCTGTGTCAGGCCATAGAATTGCAGCCCGTCGGTCTCGTAGGAAATCGCCTTGTCGAGCGCTCCGATCATGGCCCACGGATGGCGACCGCCGACGGCGAGATTCTGCCGCACGGCCAGCACGTCACCTTGGCGGGGATGAGTGAGGGGAGCGTGATCGACGTACTGGCTGACGTAGTACTCGTTGTTGCGGACCGCGCCATACGACGACAGCGCGGTGTCCTGGGCATAGATCAGGTCGATACTGGCAGCGGAGCTCCCACCGTTGTCGACCGAGACCTGCCAAAACCACGTGGCAGCCGTCTGCGCGAGCACCAGAGCAACCTGGCAGCGCAGCCCAAGCCATTCGCCTACCCATTCGCGCCGGTCCTCGCTGCGACGCAGGCGGCGCAGGGCGCCGCGCGGTCCGATCAGCGGCGTAGAGCAAATTTCGCCACCGTCGTGGCGGCGCAGATACAAATTGATCAGGCCGCCCTCGAGCTCATTGCCGAGCACCGTATTGAGCAGCACCTCGCCATGATCGATGCGGCGGACGCAGCCGTTGGCGGCGAGCTCGATACGAAGGCCCGATGGGCTTTCCAGACGATCAGCCTGCGCGCCCTCGCTCATTGGCAACCCACAGCAGCTCCGCCGCTCCTTGTCTACTGGTACACGCGCCTTTCAGATCTGCCCCAAGCAGCTGTGCGCCCGTTACCGAAGGCGGAAGCGCTGCAGCTGTGCGCCCCCTTTCCCAAAGGGCTGATGCCTTCCGCCGGCGGAAGGCATCAGCGCCGCAGGCGCGGGATTTCAGGGTGGCGGCGGGCGGGGAGGGTTGGGGACCTATTTCTCCACCGCGGAGGACGCTGAGGGCGCAGAGAAAAGCAGAAATGAGTCCTCCGCGGTGGGAAAATAGCGGCGCGCCACGAATTCGTCATCGTCATCGAAAACCCCCCGTGCCCTTCGGGCACTGCCCCCTTTGTAAAGGGGGCGTGCGCCTTTAGCGGCAGATCAGGGTGGCGGCGTTGCCGCTGCAGTACGGGCGGGGCTCACCGGGTGGGTTCCACTGTAGCTGCGCGCATTCGCCGGGCGCTCCGAAGACGAGCGTCGAACGCACCGAGCTCGCCGGCGGCAGGGTGATTGCACCACCGCTGCCGCGCACGCTCCAGCCGAGCAGGCCATCTTCGCGGCGCGACAGGTCGCGCAAGACCAAGCGGGAGATCGGCCCCTGCACCCGCTTGTCGTCACGGTAGGTCCAGGTCGTGCCGCGGCTGTTGACCTTCCAACCGACGCGATCGGCCAGCAGCCCGCCTGGAATGGTGATGTCGAGCTCCTCGGAGCTATTGGCGGAATCGATGCGGAGGCGCAGTCCGTTGGCGATGGGATCGATGCCGGACCATGGCTTGGGAACGACGGCTTGCCCTTTGAAGCGGAGATCGCTGCTGTCCGCTTCGAGCCGCAAAGAGGGTTTGCGGATGACGGCACCACTGGTGCACAGCGGCGGGTTGACGCAGGCGCAGTCATGACATGTCTGCCCGGCCGAGCAGTCGTTGTCACTTTCGCATTCCTCTGCACCGCACAGCAGTGCGTCGCCGCAGACGAGCGGATTGGCGATGCAGGCACAGCCGGCACAGCTGCTGCACGGATCGTTGCACTCGAGTCCGGGCTCGCCGCATTGCTCGCCGGCGTCGGCGTCGCCATCGCCGCAGGTCAACAACTGGCGCTCGTAGGCACCGAGATCGACGCCACTGCCGGCGGGTCGCGGCGACCCTTCGATATCCTGCGCCGGTGCGTTGGTGGCGCTGCCGGCATCGATCGCGGGACTGTCTGGGTCGAGGTGGAAATCGGAGCCGGGCGTGACGAAATGCTGGCTTGGCGTCGCCAGCAACGAGTGGGTGTCATAGCCCTGTGCCTGCCAGGTGGCCAAGGTGCTGACGCTGTTGCCGCCGTCGGTGCTGAAGCGGTTCATCAAGCTGTTGTAGTCGCTGGTGAAGCCGCTGCGGCTGGCGCTGTCGATGGTGATCACGCCCCGGAAGGAGTGGAGGTTGTAGAGAATGTTGTTGCGCAGGGTATTGCCGGTCGAGCCGCCGCTGATGTTGATGCACCAGCGCGCGTTGCTGGCGTTGATGATGGTGTTGTTGATCACCAGGTTGTTGCGCGAGCCGGTGGCGCCGTCGATGCGATAGAGGCTGATGCCGCTGGCGTGGTTGTCGTAGAGCAGGTTGTTGCGGACGATGCTGTTGCTGACGCCGTCCATGTTGATGCCGGAGCCGCCGCCGGTGCCGTTGCCGTGGATGATGTTGTTCTCGACCAGTGCGTTGGAGATGACGCCGTCGCCACCCTGGCTCTCGTCGCCATTCATGTGGATGCCGTTGGCGTAGTTGTCGTAGCTGTGGTTGTTGCGGATCACCGGACGATCGCCGCTGTTGGAGACGTAGATGCCGTGCTCGAGCACCGAGTGATGAGTCTGGTTGTGCTCGATGGTCAGATCGTCGGCGAAGCCGGTGAAAATGCCCCAGCGGCCATTGTGGCCGGTGTTGCAATTGCGGATGGTGACGAACTCGGAGAGCGCGACGCGGATGCCGGAGCGGGTGCGGTTGTGCACCTGAAACCCATCGATCACGACATGCGCCGCGCCTTCGACGTTGATGCCGTCCGGGGTGGTGCCGTTGTCCGAGGTGATCTGCACCTCGGCGCCGTCGGCGAGGAAGGTGATCGGGCTGCCGGGCGATCCCGAGCGGTCGAGATAGAACCCTTGGTAAGAGCCGTTCTGCACCCGCACCGTATCGCCGGGCATCACCCGGTCGGCGGCATAGTTGAGAGTGGCCCAGGCGGTTGCGGGCGAAAGGCCGTTGGCGGCATTGCTGCCGCCGTTCTTGACGTAATAGGTCGCGGCATCGACGGGTACAGCGGTGCCGCAGAGGAGTAGGGAAGCGAGCAACACGACGAAGGAGGTGCGCGAAATCATGGGCCTCAGCGCTAATCGCGTCGACGTGGTTAGGCAACGCGTTTTTCCCATGCGGCGGGACTCGCCCTCAGTCCGCGCCTTGCGCCTGATGCGGGGTCGCGCCACACTTGCGCCATGGCGGGCGGGCAGACCAGTTGGGTGCCGATCACTCTCGGTGTGGGCGCGAGCTTGCTCGGCATGGTGTTACTGCGCGAGCTGCTGATTGTGCCGAGCGCCCAGGGCGAGTTCTTGTTGCTGGGCACGCTGCTGACCGGCAGCGCCGCTTGGTTCGCCGCAGCCACCCAGGTGCTGTTGCTTTTCCTGATGGCCTACGGCGCCTTTACCCATCGCCGCGCCGCGGTGTGGCTGCTGATCGGCTATTGCCTCTACTGGATTGCGTCGGTGTGGGTCTGGTCGTGGATGTACCTGACGCAGAGCGTGATGACTCGCACCGTAACCAGCGCGCTGGTAACCGTGCTGCTGTTGGTGATTTGCCGCACCGCCTTCGTTCATCGCGAGGACTTCCATCAGTAAGCCGGTGCGATGCCGGGACGAACGAGAAAGTGGCCGTGGCTGTTGGGGGCGGCGCTGGTTGCGGCGGTCGGACTGTATGCCGCCCGGCACCCGATCCTGGTTGCCATCGCCGAGCAATTGATCGTCGATGAGCCGAGGCGCCGGGCGGATGCGATCGTGGTGCTCGGTGGTTCCCTTCCCGACCGAATGATCGAAGCGGCCGATCTCTACCTTGCGGGTCTGGCTCCGCAAGTCGTTCTCGGCCGTGAGCCGTCGAATCCAGGTATGGAGGAGCTGGCGCGGCGCGGTGCCCACATTCCGGAGCGCGACGAGCTCAACGTCTCGGTGGCGCGCCAGCTCGGCGTGCCTGACAGCGCAATCGTGGTGCTCGATGGACGTCCGAACAGCACCGTGATCGAGGCGGAGATCATCGTGCCCCATTTGCGGCGCATGGGAGTGCGGCGCGCGCTGCTGGTGACTTCTAAGATCCACACCTTTCGCTCGCGGATGATTTTCCGCGATCTCGCCCCCGATCTCGAACTGACCGTCTGCGCGACGCGCTACGATCCCTTCGATACCGGCAATTGGTGGCACTCGCGGGGGAATGTCCGCCGGGTGTTCTTCGAGTACCAGAAGATCTTGGTCTATCTCCTGCGCGACCGGTGGAGGATCTGATCTGCTCACGGGGGAGGGCTAGGAGGGGCCCAATCCGCTCAGTCCTGGGTCGGCGCGACCTGAAAGACCCGCTCGCCGACCGAGACCTGCACGCCATTGTGGCGCGTCGCCAGGTAGCGGCTGTGCTCGATCAACATGTCGACGTCGTAGGCGCTGTGCACGGGCACGACGAAGCTGCGTCCGTCGAACTCGATGCGGGCGGTGCCGCGCACTTCCTCGAAAATCTCTCTGCCCATCTGTTTCTCCTTGTTCATTGCGCCTCAGCGTAGCCGGCCTTGGTTGCGTGGTGACTTCGCTGCGATGACGGGCTGGTTACGAATTGCGTGCCACCTCGATCCCGCCGCCGGTGTTCGCCCGAGCCAATCGCCTCCTCGTGTCGCTGCGAGCGAACGCAGCACCGGCCGCCTGTTTTTGCTGCAGGGCTTCCCGCCGGCCGCCGGGAGATGCACGATGACGCCCATGCCCCTGCGCATCGAGGACTACGCTTTGATCGGCGACTGTCAGGCGGCCGCTCTCGTTGGCCGCGACGGTTCGATCGATTGGCTCTGTCTGCCCCGCTTCGATTCGGGGGCGTGCTTCGCAGCCCTACTCGGCACTGCCGAGCACGGCCGCTGGCTGCTGGCCCCGCAGGACGGCGCCACCTGCACCGGTCGCCGCTATCGTCCCGAGACGCTGGTGCTCGAGACCGATTGGTGCACTGCCGATGGCGAGGTGACCGTCGTCGATTGTATGCCGATCCGCGGCGATCAGCCCGATGTCGTGCGCGTGGTGATCGGCCGCCGCGGTCGGGTGAAGCTGCACACCGAGATCGTTTTGCGCTTCGATTATGGCTCGATCGATCCCTGGGTGCGCTGCGGCGAGGACGGCGCTCACGTCGTCGCCGGACCCGACAGCGTGCGCATCCGCGCGCCGGAAGGTTTACGCAATGAGAGCGGTACGCTGGTCGGCGATATGGTCGTCGCCGCCGGGGAGAGCGCCGGCTACGTGCTGACATGGTACCCGTCGCATCTGGAAGCGCCGGCGGCGTTATATGCCGAAGAGGCGGTCGAGCAGACCGAGCAGTGGTGGCGCGCCTGGGCGGAGCAATGCCAGTACCGCGGCAAGTGGCGAGACGCGGTCCTGCGCTCGCTGATCACGCTCAAGGCGCTCACCTATGCGCCGACCGGAGGCATCGTCGCCGCGCCGACGACTTCTCTCCCGGAACATCTCGGCGGGCTGCGCAACTGGGACTACCGCTACTGTTGGGTGCGAGACGCCACCTTCACGCTCTATGCGCTTCAGCTCGGCGGCTTTCACGAAGAAGCGGGCGCCTGGCGCGAGTGGCTGCGCCGGGCGATGGCGGGGCGGCCCGGCCAGCCGCAGATCATGTACGGACTTGGCGGCGAGCGGCGCCTGCACGAGCTGCAGCTGCCGTGGCTACCCGGCTATGAAGGATCGGTTCCGGTGCGGGTTGGCAACCGGGCCTACAGCCAGTTCCAGCTCGACGTCTACGGTGAG
The DNA here is from genome assembly GCA_035627175.1 of Terriglobales bacterium. Lineage (GTDB taxonomy): Bacteria > Desulfobacterota > Binatia > HRBIN30 > HRBIN30 > DASPMH01. The sequence continues at coordinate 6,759 of DASPMH010000361.1, forward strand.
ATCATGGACGCCTTCTACTTCGCTCGCCGTAACGAGCGGCCGGACCACGACGACGCCTGGGACATGGAGCTGGTGCTGCTCGAGCATTTGAAAGAGGTGTGGCGGGAGCCCGACGAGGGCATCTGGGAGGTGCGCGGCCCGCGCCGCCACTTCGTTCATTCGAAGATGATGGCCTGGGTCGCCTTCGACCGCGCCGTCAAAGCCGTCGATCGCCACGGCATGTGCGGCCCTGTCGACGAGTGGCGAACGTTGCGCAGTGAGATCCACCGAGAGATCTGCGAACGCG
>DASPMH010000362.1:0-4162 GCA_035627175.1 Terriglobales bacterium
CGCTGCTGTGGGTCGGCTGGTTCGGTTTCAACGCCGGCAGTGCCCTCGGCGCCAACGGCCTTGCGGTCAGCGCTTTCGTCGCGACCCACGTCGCCGCGGCCGCCGCCTCGGTATCGTGGCTGCTGACGGAATGGGGAGTGAAGGGCAAGCCGACGGTGCTCGGCGGCATCAGCGGCGCGGTCGCGGGCCTGGTGGCGGTGACACCGGCGTGTGGCTTCGTCACCCCGATGGGCGCCCTGGTGATCGGCCTCGCCGGCGGGGTGGCCTGCTTCTACGCCTGTCACTTGAAAGGGCGATTCGGCTACGACGACTCTCTCGACGTCGTCGGCGTGCACGGTGTCGGCGGCACCACCGGCGCGATCCTGACCGGCGTCTTCTGCACCACGACGGTCAACGCCGCCGGCAAAGACGGCCTGCTCAGCGGCAATCCCGTACAGGTGTGGGCTCAGGTCGAGTCGGTTTTGATCACCATGGTGTTCTGTTTCGTCGGCGCCTGGGTGCTGCTCAAGGTGGTCGACGCGCTGGTGGGGTTGCGGGTGACGGAGGAGGAGGAAGTCAGCGGTCTCGACCTCTCCCAGCATGGAGAGAATGCCTATCAACCGTAGCGCACGTCGGCTTTACAGCCCCACGGGCGCTGACATAAGAAGCACCGTTCGCCGCGCATAGTTAAGGAGGTTCCCGATGAAAAAGGTGGAAGCGATCATCAAGCCGTTCAAGCTCGACGAGGTGAAGGAAGCCCTCAGCGGCATCGGCATCCAGGGCATCACCGTCAGCGAGGTCAAAGGCTTCGGTCGCCAAAAGGGCCACACCGAGCTCTATCGCGGCGCCGAGTACGTCGTCGACTTCCTTCCCAAGGTGAAGCTCGAAATCATCGTCAAGGACGAGGTCGTCACCCAAGTGGTCGATGCGGTGCTCAAGTCGGCCAAGACCGGCCGCATCGGCGACGGCAAGATCTTCGTCACCCCGATCGAAGAGGTAGTGCGCATCCGCACCGGCGAGCGCGGCGCGGAAGCGATCTGAGCAATCGGCCGCAACGGCCGATCAACCAAGCAATTCATTTCAGCGAACCCCAAGGAGGAGGAGCGAGGGCATGACCCCGAAAGACGTATTGAAGTTCATGAAGACCGAAAAGGCGGTCATGATCGACATCAAGTTCAACGACCTGCTCGGCACCTGGCAGCACTTCAGCATTCCGCCGAGCGAGATGGACGAGTCGATCTTCGAAGAAGGATCCGGATTCGACGGTTCGTCGATCCGTGGCTGGCAGGCGATCGATGCCAGCGACATGCTGGTCGTGCCCGATCCCACCACCGCGGTGATGGATCCGTTCTGCGAGAAGCCGACGCTCTCGCTGATCGGCAACATCGTCGATCCGATCACCAAAGAAGAGTACAGCCGCGATCCGCGCAACATCGCCCGCAAGGCCGAGGCCTACCTCAAGTCGACCGGCGTCGGTGACGTTGCCTACTTCGGGCCCGAACCGGAATTCTTCATCTTCGATGACGTTCGCTATGCCCAGAATCAGCACGAGGGCTACTACCACGTCGATTCGTCCGAGGGCGCGTGGAACACCGGCCGCGACGAGAAGCCGAACCTCGGCTACAAGCCGCGCTACAAGGAAGGCTACTTCCCGGTCGCGCCGACCGACAGCCAGCAGGACATCCGCACCGAGATGTGCCTGATGATGGAGAGCGTCGGCATCCGCGTCGAGAAGCAGCACCACGAGGTCGCCACCGGCGGCCAGGGCGAGATCGACATGCGCTTCCAGACCCTGGTGCGCATGGCCGACCAGCTGCAGTGGTTCAAGTACATCTGCAAGAACGTCGGCCGCCGCCACGGCAAGGTGGTCACCTTCATGCCCAAGCCGCTGTTCGGCGACAACGGCACCGGCATGCACACCCACCAGAGCATCTGGAAGGACGAGAAGCCGCTGTTTGCCGGCAACGGTTACGCCGGCATGAGCGAGATGGCGATGCACTACATCGGCGGCATCTTGAAGCACTCCAAGGCGCTCGCCGCGTTCACCAACCCGACCACCAACAGCTACCGCCGGCTGGTGCCGGGCTTCGAAGCGCCGGTCAACCTCGCCTACTCGAGCCGCAACCGCAGCGCCGCGATCCGCATCCCGATGTACAGCGCCAGCCCGAAGGCCAAGCGCATCGAGGTCCGCTTCCCCGACCCGACCTGCAACGGCTACCTCGCCTTCGCCGCGATGATGATGGCCGGACTCGACGGCATCCAGAACAAGCTCAACCCGGGCGATCCGCTCGACAAGGACATCTACCACCTCACTCCGGAGGAGCTGTCCAACGTGCCGAGCATGCCGGGCAGCCTCGACGAGGCGCTCGAGCACCTGCGCAACGACCACGCCTTCCTGCTCAAGGGCGACGTCTTCACCCAGGATCTGATCGACACCTGGATCGAGTACAAGATGGAGAACGAAGTCTCGGCAATGCGGCTCCGCCCGCACCCGCACGAATTCGCCCTCTACTTCGACGCCTGATCTCAGCTCGACGTCGCCACGAAAAAGGGCCGGAGCAGCAATGCTCCGGCCCTTTTTTTTCGACTCAGCGCTGTAGCGCGCTCCGAGCGCGCCCTCGGGACCCGACTCCGAGGCGTTGGTAAGTCCGCTACGGGCGTTCTGTCAGGCTGAGGTCCTCGAGCCAGACGTCTGCCGGCGTGATCTGGACCCCCGTTGGAGTTTCCCTGCGGCGCCGTAGCTCGGCGACGAGCTGCACTTGCGGAACCGGCCGGGCGAACGATCTTTGGAACCACGCAAAGCTCTTGGCAGCATCGTCGTCGGCCCATTTGACCTCGATCATCAAGCGCGGTTTGCCGTCGATGAGGACGAGGAAATCGATTTCACGGCCGTCCTTGGTGCGCAGGAAATGCAGCGCGCCCTTGCGGCCCTCGACATCTTCGACGTACTGCAACTCGCGCAGCAGGGCGCAGGCGACCAAATTCTCGAGCCGCGCGCCGTCGTCACCGCTCACCTGACCGTTATCGTAAAAGTAAAATTTCGGCTCTTTGAGCAGGGAACGTGCGACATTGCGATGCCACGGTGTCACGCGGAAAACGAGATAGAGATTCTCCAGCAAGCCCAGCCAACGTTTGATGGTGGTCGCGTCGCGCTCGAGATCCCGGGCGAGTGACTGATACGAGACGGTTGCACCCACGCGCGTCCGTAGCAGCTCGATGAGCGTCTCGAGCGCCTGGATGTCGCGCACCTGCTCCAGGTCGAGCAGGTCTTGACGCAAGATGATATCGGCGTGCGAGCGACGCCAGCGGCGATAGAACGTCTCGTCATTTTCCAGGAAGGGCTCAGGAAACCCCCCGAAGCGCAGGAGCCGCGCGAAGGACTCCCGTCGCGGGCGCAGCGACTTGAGCTCGTTCAAGGTGAAGGGATGGAGACGGAAGAGGAAGTGGCGGCCGGCGAGCGAATCCCCCATCTTACGGGCGATGTCGAGCCGCGCACTGCCGGTTACGAGCAATCGCGGCGGGATCCCTTCTTGATCGAAGACGCCCTTGATCCACGATTTCCAGCTCTTCATCTTGTGGAGCTCATCGAAGATGATCAGCGGTACGTCGCGAGGCCACTCCTTGCGCCGCAGGACAACGCGATCCTCGGGCACATCGAAATTGAAGTAGGCGGCGTCGGAGTGAAACTCACGGGCCAAGGTGGTCTTGCCGCACTGCCGCGGTCCGCTCAGCAGCACGATCTTGCGTTCCAGGTCTTTGCAGATCGTCGGCGCCAACGAGCGCGCGAGAAGAGGCGCGGCCATACCAGCGGTCATGCCAGAATCGTCGCGACTATTCCAGGATACTCACCAGGATGGGCAATTCCGACCGTTGCGCGATGCGCACGGAATCTGCCGCACGCCCTCCGATTGCTACCGAGCTGTGGGTCAGCGACGGAAGGGCTGGCGGCACTCGCATGATCAAGGACATTCGTGAGGGTCCGCTTTCTTCTTTGCTGAGCGGCACCTCGTATCTCTCGCGCCCTCTCGCCGTCGATGGCGTCCTCTATTTCGTCGCCGACGACGGTGTCAGCGGCAGCGAGGTGTGGCGCACCGACGGAACGGCGGCGGGCACTTGAGGTCACAGTGCACGTAGCGACAATTCCCGCAGTCATCGAAAGTGCGGGAATTGTCGCTACGTGTAC